>JAFUDC010000108.1 GCA_017459345.1 Eubacterium sp. | reverse complement strand
ATGATCGTATCCATCCTCCGCCAGCTGGTGGTTCTTCTGCCCCTGGCCTGGCTCTTCTCCCTGTCAGGCAATCTGACCCTGGTCTGGTGGTCCTTCCCTTTGTCAGAGATTATGTCCCTGCTTATGAGTGTGATCTTTTTATGAAGGATTCACCGGACGATTATCAGTAAACTATAGAAAGTGAGTTTGTACTATGATTCAGGATATTATGCCAAGAATCTATCATAATGAATATCTGCCCAGAGAAGCGGAAGCGGAAGATACCGATTTTGTTGGTCGGGAGGGAAATGTTTTGTCAGGAGAAGACGAAGAGGGAGCAGTTGCCTTTCCTTCAGCTGCCCGCCTTTTTGCCGGCCAGCCAGCTCAGGAAGAGGGAAAGCTCCAGTATCTTTTCTGTATTGATGAGAAGGCCTATTATCTTTATGTTGGTCAGACGGAAGTCTCCATCCCGGGATTTACATTTCATCCCCTCCGCCTGATCAGGAGGGCCAGGCCCAAGGATGAGTGCTTTGCGGCCATGACAGCCTGGCATCTTTATGTCTGGTACAGGGACAACCGCTTCTGCGGGCGCTGCGGCCATCCGGTAATCCATGACAGCAAGGAAAGGATGGTATCCTGTCCGGCCTGCGGAAACCGGATATATCCCAAGATCTGTCCAGCGGTGATTGTGGGTGTGACCGATAAGAACCGGATCATGATGACCCGCTACGCCGGCAGAGAGTATAAGGGCAATGCCCTCATTGCCGGTTTCTGTGAGATCGGGGAGACTGTGGAGGATACCGTCCGCCGGGAGGTCATGGAGGAGGTAGGCCTTCATGTAAAGAATATCCGCTATTATAAGAGTCAGCCCTGGGGCTTTTCCGGCGACCTGCTCATGGGCTTCTTCTGTCAGGTGGATGGCAGCAGGTCGGTTCATATGGATGAACAGGAGCTGGCCCAGGCCTGTTGGGTGGACCGCAGTGAGATCGGAGAAGAACCTGCCGACTTAAGCCTGACTGCCGATATGATGATGCATTTTAAGCATGAGCTTTCATTGCAGGATATGGAGGAAGGGCTGTGTCCCCGGCAGGATGCTCTTAAAGTGTCACTTCCTGATCACATCCGCAGTGTCTGGCATGGACACAGGGCAGGCATTCCGGAGAAAAAAGGGACCTCTGCGGTGGTTATTCCGCTGATTCTTAAAGGGGGAGAGTACCATATTCTTTACGAACAGAGAGCCATGAGACTTGCCCGTCAGCCTGGAGAGATCTGTTTTCCGGGAGGAAGGGTGGAGACCGGAGAAAGCCCCCGGGAGGCGGCCATCCGGGAGACCACGGAGGAACTGCTGATTTCGGCTGACCAGCTTGAGCTTCTGGCAGATCTGGATGCTCAGATGGGACCGGGCGGTGCCCCCATCTGGCCTTTTGCGGCCGTACTTCATGATTATGAGTATACATTTTCCCGGGAAGAGGTGGCCAGAGTATTCACCGTGCCCCTGTCCTGGTTTAAGGAAAACCCTCCGCTGCGCCATATGACCCAGCTGGTGACCAGGCCCGGGGAGGACTTCCCCTATGAGCTCATCCCCGGAGGCAGAAGCTATCCCTTCCGCCGAAAGGATCATGAGATGGTGTTCTACCAGACTGATGAGGCGGTAATCTGGGGAGTGACAGCCCTTATCACGGACTATTTCCTCAGGGAGACAGACCTGGTCTGAGGCAGTCTTATCCAGGAATAGCACTTACATGACATTCTTATGGCGAAAAAAGCAGTATCGGCATAAACATGTCGATACTGCTTCTGTAAGGAAAGAAATCTATGAAGAAAAAATTGTAATTATTTGAAACTTCTCTTGAATATGTTGGGATTGAGTCTTAACTCATCAGTCTTCTCCCACAGACGATCGGACGGGAGCGCCATGTTCTCGGCGATAATCTGGGCCATATCCATATAGTGGTCATTCATCTGCTCAATCTCCGGATACTTCTGGAAGAGCCGCATCAGCTTTTTGATCCAGATCAGTCCCCGGTAATTGAAAGGATCGTTATCCAGAATCTCGCATACCTGGTCCGGCAGAACCTGAGCCCAGATGCTGGTACGGGCAAGCAGGTGCATGGTAAAGTAAACCTGACGGGTGGATCCGTACTCAGCGGTATTAGTGTACTGCTCGCCGTAGAAGTGGATGTTGTTGGCCGTCTCCAGCTTCATCAGATCGATCCGGTTGGTGCCATGCTTAAGCTTGATGCCGTAGCGGCGTTTAAGCCATGCCGCGTAACCCCTCCGCTCTGCGTGATACTCTGACCAATGCTGGAAGAACACAGCCTGGCGGTCGGAGAAGAGCTGCTGATAGGAGTCAAAATGATTCAGTCTGGCATAGTTGATATAATCCACCATGTGGGTCAGCTCATGGAAAACCAGACGGTAGCGCTCGCACTCAGCGATATTCTTAAGATAGGGTCTCTTAAAGAGGATATAGAAGGGCTCGTCCATGCTCTTGGGGTACTTCATGCAGGCAGCCACATGCTTCCAGTTCTTCCGGGCAGTGGCATCATCGATGGACCGGATCTTCTGGTCGTTGAATCCGTACTTCTTCTGGGCTTCATACATATCATCCACCAGAATCAGACGGAAATCACAATCCCTCACTTTAAAATAATCTATGTAGCGGCCGGTAATCCGCTCAATGTCTTTCATCAACATCGTAAATCTCCAATCTCGATAAAAACATAGTTTCACTCAATCCTATCATACCACAAGCCCCGCTCCCGTCAAAAGGGAATTATAGAACTTAAGAGGCGAAAATATTGTTATCCGGACTGGTTTTATGTTAAAAAGTTTGACGAGATCAGAAATACTCCTCCGCCTTCATCCGGACTTCCTTCGTGAGGAGGTTGGTATGAAGAACCGCCTGGACCAGATCTTTTCTGGTAAGCTCCTGTCTGGAATCAAGAGCCGCGTAGGAGAAGGCCATCTCCAGTAAAGTCAGGGGCAGCTCAGGAAGCCGGGTAATCCTGCCCGTGGGCTGATTACTGATGTCGGAAAGCTCGATCAGGCGGGTCAGAACCGCTTCAGTCTCCTCCCTGGTAAATACATTTCTTACCTGGGTTTCATGTTCCATGGAGGGGATGGTCCCCATAAGGATTTCCATGGTGGATGGGGCATCCGGCTCCTCAAT
This sequence comes from Eubacterium sp., assembly GCA_017459345.1. GTDB lineage: Bacteria > Bacillota > Clostridia > Lachnospirales > Lachnospiraceae > Anaerobutyricum. The sequence continues at coordinate 28,396 of JAFUDC010000108.1, read as the reverse complement.
GGCAATGGGATAGAACCTCCTTGCCAGGGCCCGGTCCGGCAGAAGATAGGCCTCATATTCCTGGACCGTGGTGGCTCCGATGATCTTGATATCTCCCCGGTCGATGAAAGGCTTCAGCATGTTGGAGATATCATTGTGGGAGCTCTCTGTGGATCCGGCACCGACTATAGTGTGGATCTCATCGATAAAGAGGATCACATCCGGGTATTTTGCAAGCTCTGCAGTCAGCTGCTTGATCCGGTCCTCCATCTCACCCACATACTTGGTGCCGCTTAAGAGGGAGGTGGTGGTCAGCTTAAAGAGAGTTTTGTTCTTCAGCAGGTCAGGAACCTGTCCCCTCTGCAGCCGCCAGGCAAGACCTTCCGCCACGGAGGTCTTGCCCACACCGGCATCTCCGATAAGAATAGGTGACTTCTTGGGGGAAATCAGAATCAGCTCCAGGTCCCGGATCTCCTGATCCCGTCCTATAGCCGGGTTGGTGATATAGGATCTGGCATTCATGTTGTAGGCATATGTGTTAAGGAATGTGCTGTCCTTCCCCTGCTGCTTCTTCGAATCGAAAGAGAGAGCATCTTCCTGCCGCTTCCGGCTGTCAGCAGGGTATGTCTCCTTCTGATACTCTTCTATCAAAAGGAGCAGGTTTTCTCCCTGATGAGCCGCAAGCCACTCCTCCCAGGAACAGAGCCAGTCCGCCAGAGTCTGCTTTTTTCGAATCTCCGTAAGGGCAGCTGAGTTTGTCTCATCCAGGTAGATATCCTGGGCCTGGAGCCACAAGGACATAAGCCGGGCCAGGCTGCTTCCTGCCGGCGGATTGGGCTTTGAGGCAAAGACCTTTCCAGCCTCTGTCCCGACAAGTCCGGATGGATTTCCGGAAAGTTTCTCAGTAATAGTATATTTCCAAAGGTCCTTTCCGGAGGCGTAGACGGAGAGCTGGTGGATCAGCAGGTCTGAGAGAAGCTCTCCCGAAAGCCATCCTCTTTCACATACCTCCCTTCCATGGTCACAGATCATCCGGATGAGCTGCAGCATACCCTCATCGGCACGGATGATGACTGCATAGAAAGCCCGGAGAGTTTTGTCATAAAGATTCCTGTCCGGAAAGCATAAGTTCAGATCAAAGAGCACATCTGCATAGACGTCATAGTAGGGGGTCTTGAGATTCTCCAGCAGCTTCAGGCAGTCTGCCAGCCAGTCCCCGTCAGAGAATGCCTGCTTCATCTGTTCTTTCAGGTCGATGCAGTCTCTGAAATAATCGTCATAGGATTTCTTATCCTCAGGAAATGCTGCATTCTCCCGGTTATCGATCAGCATCCCGATCAGTTTGAGATAAAGGTCGGGATCATCAAAGAGCCTGATCTGGTCCGGGGATACAAACATGGACAGGATGGTGGAAACCTCCGGCGGATAAGGGCGGGGAAGATTTTCCGTGAGTTTGTATGCCTGTGTCAGGGTTTCATATATCATATATTAATGGCTCCTTTCGTTTTTATATAAGTTGAAGAATATCAAGATATACATACAGTATTTTATCAAATTTTGAGGATAAAATTAAGTCAAAAATGAATTGTTAGCAAATTTGACACAATTGAAACAATTTCTAAATCGAAATTCAAGATCCAAAAATGTATGAGTATCTTTTGTTGCAATTATTGATAATATAATCATTGAACTGACCCAAATTGAACGCTTTAAAGTAAAAAAGTGATTGAAGTCATAAATCATTTGTGGTAAGATAGAGAACAGATTGCCGGCAATTAATATATCATAAACTTACATATATTGGGCACCCGGACGATTTTGTCAGAAAAATGCTATCATTTAAAGGAGAGTACTGATTATGGATATGAATATGAAATTCTACAGAAAGCTGCCCATCCCCAAGGATGTAAAAGAACAGTTTCCTGCAGATGCACGTATTAAGAAGATTAAAGAGGAGAGAGACCCGGAGATTGGAAGGATTTTTGAAGGAAAGTCGGATCGTTTTCTGCTGATCATCGGTCCCTGCTCTGCGGATAATATGGACTCGGTGCTTGATTATGTGTCCAGGCTCAGCAAGGTTCAGGAGAAGGTTGAGGATAAGATCTGGATCGTCCCCCGCATCTATACCAATAAGCCCCGGACCACCGGCGGCGGCTATCAGGGACTGGTTCACCAGCCGGATCCGGAGTCCAAGCCGGATATGTTAAAGGGTCTGATCGCCCAGAGGGAGCTGCATCAGAAGGCTATACTTGAAAGCGGCCTGACCTGTGCAGATGAGATGCTGTATCCGGAGGATTTTCGTTATCTGTCAGACCTCCTTTCCTATATGGCGGTGGGAGCCAGGTCTGTGGAGAATCAGGAACACCGCCTGGTTGCCAGCGGTGCAGGTATCCCGGTAGGGATGAAGAATCCTACGGGAGGAGATCTCTCCGTGATGATGAATTCCATCACTGCAGCCCAGGGTCAGCACGTCTTCCTCTACCGTGGATGGGAGGTAGAATCCCTGGGGAATCCTCATGCCCATGCTATATTAAGAGGTTATGTGGATAAGGAGGGCAGGTCTCACCCCAATTACCACTACGAAGACCTGATTGAACTGTATAACCTGTATCAGGAGAGAAGTCTGATTAATCCTGCGGTAATCATCGATACCAACCATGCCAATTCCGGAAAGAAATATCTGGAGCAGATCCGTATTGCCAAGGAGGTTATCCACAGCTGCAGACTGTCTGATGATATCCGGAGTATCGTAAAGGGACTTATGATTGAGAGCTACATTGAAGATGGAAGCCAGAAGATCGGGGATGGCTGCTATGGCAAATCCATCACAGATCCCTGCCTTGGCTGGGAGAAATCAGAGCGGTTGATCTATGAGATTGCAGATTCTCTGTAATTTTTTTAAGATTAAGCTTGTACTTTTGTTTTTTTTCCGTTACAATGGTAAGACAGGGTCATGTACAGCTTTTCTATAATATGTTACAATATTTTTAAGTAAGGTCATTGTTTGGTCACGATTATTTAATATACTGTTAATATATTAAGGAAAGGATGATGATAGATGCCGGAAAGCAGATTATTGATTCTCTGTCATGAAGAAGACAAGTGCCTGGAATTGCGGTCTTATTTTGAAGAGAGCGGGTATCAGGTCATCTGTTGTGTTGAATACGATGATGCCTTGAGCATCCTTTCAAAAGAAAAGAATAAACCGGAGATGGTGATTCTGGAGACCGACAGAGGCGGCAGAGCGGTTTATGAGACTATTGACCGCATCCGCGCCATGTCAGAGGTGGCTGTGATTCTGCTCTCCGAAGATGATCGCCTGGAGACACAGTTGTACGCCTATTCAAAGAAGATCGATGATTACATCGTTTCCCCTGTACCGCTTCCCCTGCTGGAAGCCCATGTGGAAGCAGTACTGCGAAGGACCGGAGATCACAAGCTGTCCATCATCAGGGCAGGGGCCCTCAGTATTGATTACGAGAGCCGGAAGATTTATCTGGCAGATGAGATCCTCAAGGTCACGGCCAAGGAGTTTGATCTCATGGAGTATTTTGTCCAGCATAAGGGGATGATCTTATCAAGAGATAAGATTCTCGATGCGGTCTGGGGCTTTGATTATGTTGGAGGATATCGGAGTGTTGACACCCTTGTCAAGAAGCTCCGGGCCAAGCTTACCAAGGATTATCCGTATATTCAGACAGTCTATGGGGTAGGTTACTGCTTTGATGTTTGAGGAGGAAGGGACTTATGAAAAGATGCATATATGCATTGCTGGCAGTATTTTTACTGGCCGGTCTGTGTGCTTCTTATCGTGTGCAGACGGATGCAGCCAGCGTGAAGGTTAGCTATAAGGGAAAGACCACGAGCTATGCTCAGAAGAAGACCTATGCGATTATCGATGGAAAAAGGAAGAATCTGTCCAGCACACCCATTTTTTTAAAGTCCGGGAGCCTGGTGGGACCTGTTTACGGGGTGTTTAAGAACAGCCCTCTTAAGATTAACTACACCACCAATTCCAAATCAATCAAGATAAAATACAACAATAAGACGATAAAGATGACGAATGGCAGCCGGAATATTGTCGTGAATGGTAATACAGAGAAGAATGCTCTCCTGTCTGCACCGATGAAGGGTGCCAAATATACGGCAACCGGCAAGACCAGATGGATCGTGCCCATCAAGAGTGTGTGTTCCAGACTGGGTCTTACCTATGAGTATACCAATGGTGTGGTTTATATCAAGGATCCTGCCTATGTCAAGAAAGAAACTGAGAATGCGGCGGCCCAGGCAAAAAAGACTGTTTCTGCATCCACTGTTGCGGCAGCTACTACCGCAGCCAATACCAATACCACACCTGCAGCTAAGAAGTTTGTCCTGGTTCTGGATGCGGGCCATGGCGGAACAGATTCCGGGGCAGTGAACTCCTCACTTGGATTGAAGGAGAAGAACATGACTCTGGCTATTCTGCTGGGGGCTAAGAAGTATTTTGATACGGACAGCCGTTTTCAGGTGTATTACACCAGGACAGCCGATACCTATCCGAGTCTGAGCGACCGCTATAAACTGGCCAATAATGTCAAAGCCGATCTCTTTATCAGTGTTCATATCAACTCGGCTTCTGCTTCTGCCACAGGAACTGAGACCCTGTACAGTAATGCCCGCAGCAGTGTGACAGGCAAGAACGGGATTACTTCCAAGGCTCTGGCCGCGGCCATGCAGCAGGCAGCGGTTAAGACCACCGGATTCCCCAACCGGGGACTGTCAGACCGCCCCAACCTCCAGGTGCTTAAGTATACCGAGATGCCATCCTGTCTTATAGAGTATGGATTCATCAGCAATGCCACCGAGGCCAGAAAGATGAATACCAACACGGCTAGATACGGCAAGGAGCTCTATGAGGGCCTGGTTAACTATCTGAAATCACAGGGTAAGATATCCTGACATGATTAGAAGATATTTCATGATTATATATAGCCAATAGTAACAAAAAGCTTACAGGAAGATACATTTTCTTGTAGGCTTTTTTATTATGCAACCACAATATATTGTATATAATTACCCTTGAAAGATACCAAGTCTTGTGCTACAATAGTTTTTGCACGTATTAATAATCTAATCTAAAACTTAAGGGCTTTTCGTTCTCCTCTAATAACACTAGTTATTATCTGACTAATGTTGTCGGATGCCCGATCTTGTAGCTCTCTTGCTTTGCAATCGAGACAAGATCCGGCTCCCATCTGATCAGGATATCCGCTGCCCGAAAGCTCCGGATTATTCAGATTGTCATGATGAGGGGGACGACACAAAAGATATTGAGGTGAGGCAGTATGAATATTATAAAAAGAAGCGGGATGGAGGTTCCCTTTGATGTAACCAAGATTACGGATGCAGTCCGCAAGGCCAACATGAGCGTGGTGGCCGGCGAGCGGATGAACGAGGACCAGATTCAGGAGATCGGAAGGAATGTGGAGATTATCTGCGGAGGCATGAACCGTGCCTTAAGCGTGGAGGAGATTCAGGATCTGGTGGAGAACCAGATTATGAATCAGAGAGCCTTCCGGGTGGCAAGTAATTATATCACATACCGTTATAAGAGAGCATTGGTTCGTAAGTCTAATTCCACAGATCAGCAGATTCTGAGTCTGCTGGACTGCAACAACGAGGAAGTAATCCAGGAGAACTCCAACAAGAACCCGACAATCAGCAGTGTTCAGAGAGATTACATGGCCGGCGAGGTCAGCAAGGATATCACCAGACGCTTCCTGCTGCCCCAGAAGGTTGTGGATGCCCACAGGAAGGGCATCATCCATTTCCACGATTCCGATTATTTTGCCCAGCATATGCATAACTGCTGTCTGGTCAACCTGGAGGATATGCTCCAGAACGGTACTGTGATCAGCGATGTCATGATCGAGCAGCCCAAGAGCTTCTCCACAGCCTGCAACATCGCTACCCAGAGCGTGGCTCAGATTGCCAGCTCCCAGTACGGAGGGCAGAGTATAACCCTGTCCCATCTGGTACCCTTTGTTCAGATCAGCCGTGACAAGTACCGCAAGCAGGTGCGTAAGGAGTTTGAAGAACAGGGCCTTGAGATCAATGAGGATATGATCAACAAGGTAGCCGAGATGCGGGTCCGCAATGAAATCAAGCAGGGCGTCCAGGTAATCCAGTATCAGGTGATTACTCTGATGACCACCAACGGCCAGGCACCCTTTGTTACCGTGTTTATGTATCTGGACGAGGTGGAGGAAGGCCAGCCCAGAGATGACCTGGCTATCATCATTGAGGAGATGCTCAACCAGCGTATCCTCGGTGTGAAGAATGAAAAAGGCATCTATATCACCCCGGCTTTTCCCAAGCTGATCTATGTGCTTGACGAGGATAATGTCCATCCGGACAGCAAGTACTATTATCTGACCAGACTTGCCGCCAAGTGTACAGCCAAGCGGATGGTTCCGGACTATATCAGTGCCAAGATGATGAAGGAGCTTAAAGGTGACGTATACCCATGTATGGGCTGCCGCAGCTTCCTGACTCCGGACCGCTTTACCGACGTCGGCAAGGGGAATATCGCCGACGCGGAGAATTATGTAGAGGGTAAGCATAAGTACTACGGCCGCTTCAATCAGGGTGTGGTAACCCTGAACCTGGTGGATGTGGCCTGCTCCTCCGAGGGGGACATGGATACCTTCTGGAAGCTTTTGGACGAGAGACTGGAGCTCTGCTATCAGGCCCTCATGTGCAGACATAACCGCCTCAAGGGTACACCATCTGATGTGGCTCCCATTCTCTGGCAGAATGGTGCCCTTGCCCGCCTGAAGAAGGGAGAGAAGATCGACAAGCTCCTCTTTGACGGCTATTCCACCATCTCTCTGGGCTATGCAGGTCTCTGTGAGACCACAAGATATATGACCGGCGAGAGCCACACAGACCCGGAGAAGGGTAAGCCATTTGCCTTAAAGCTGATGCAGTATCTGAATGATGCCTGCGCCAAGTGGAAGGCTGACACCAACATCGACTTCAGTCTGTACGGTACACCTCTTGAGAGTACTACCTACAAGTTTGCCAAGTGCCTGCAGGAGCGATTCGGTATTATCCCGGGCGTTACCGATAAGAACTATATTACCAACAGCTATCACGTACATGTCACAGAGCCTATTGACGCCTTCGACAAGCTGACCTTTGAGGCCCAGTTCCAGAAGCTGTCCCCGGGCGGTGCCATCTCCTACGTGGAAGTGCCCAACATGCAGAACAACATCGATGCAGTCCTGGCCGTGATGCAGCATATCTACGATACCATCCTCTATGCCGAGCTCAACACCAAGAGTGACTACTGCCAGGTATGCGGTTTTGATGGAGAGATTCAGATTGTGACCGATGAGCATAATAAGCTGATCTGGAAGTGCCCCAGGTGCGGCAACACTGACCAGACCAAGATGGATGTAGCCAGAAGAACCTGCGGTTATATCGGAACCCAGTTCTGGAACCAGGGAAGAACCCAGGAGATTAAGGAGAGGGTTCTGCACCTGTAGATAGATTAACAGAAGGGGCTGCTTTGCGGCAGCCCCTTCCTTTGAAAATTCGATATTAACTATGATATAAGAGTATCCCCACCCGGAACTTACCCTTCTTTGTATTGATATCCAGGGTGCCATGATATTTCTGAACGGTGGCGTTGACCGAGGAAAGGCCGATGCCGCCGTTTTTCCTTCTGGACCGGGGAAGACCCTGCTTGTTCAACCGTATGCTGCCCTCATATGGGTTCTCCACGGTAAGGCCAAGCATTTCCGGGGATAGCATCCGGGATACCACGATAATCTGCCTCTTTTCTGGAGGCAGAGCTTCCGTGGCGTGAATTGCATTCTCCAGAAGATTGCCGATCAGGCTGCAATAGTCCTGTTCCTGGATGGGGAGATTCTCCGGCAGCTCCAAAGTCCAGCTTATATGGATGCCTTTGGATTCAGACAGGGCGGCATAGTAAGATATGATCGCATCCGCAGCCGGATTGGCGCAGTAGCGCTCAGGATTCTCCCCGGTGAATTCCGTCAGTCCCCGGATATACTGTTGGAGTTCTTTAACCTGCCCTTCTCTGGACAGCTTGTCCAGAACCCGAAGATGCTGGCGGAAATCATGGCGCAGGGTACGGGTTTCATTCATGTAATTAAGAAACTGGATATATCTCTTCTGTTCCAGCTGCAGGAGATTATTTTCCTGCTGCAGCTGGGCCCTCTCTTCGTTCTGTTTTACAGTGACCCACAAAGCATGATATATGATATAAATCTGTATCGGGATTGCCAGAATCAGAACCAGGCTGATATAGCGGAGGCGTCTGCTGGCCAGTGCCGGCATGAGATCCTCCGGACTCATCCAGTACATTAGCAGGGTCAAACCCAGTATAATGACACAGAGATATCCCCATACCTGGTCCAGAGATTTCTCCTCTAAGAGGGTGGGCAGCTTCACAATCAGTGTCCTGAAGAATACGGCACCAATAATACTGCACAAAGCCATGCAAACCAGACTGGAAGTGATCAGAAGCGGGCCATCTTCAACCTGCTCATAAGGAGCCATGATGACCAGAGTGTAGTTGTAGCAGAGCTTCATCAGCAAAGCAGCGTTACAGAAACAAAAGAATTTCTTGAAGAAGCCCAGATCTACCACAAGCATATAAATGATCAGGCACAGGGCGGAGCCGGGATAGAAGAAGTAGTCGCTGCTGATGTTCAGACCGGCACATATCAGACTGCCGGCCAGAATGATGCAAAGTATTATTGCTCCTGCCGCTAAAATGATGGTCCGAAGCCGGTAACGGAGATGATCCAGCACCGGAAGAAGGGCCACGATAGCGGCCGGAATCAGGAAGGCCAGCTCCAGAGCGTAGCGCAAAGTGAGACCACTCATGATGTGACCCCCTTTCTGACCCTGGACAGCTGGTACTGGGAGAACTGGTGGACAAGCTCGCTCCTCTTTCGAATGCGGAGAGCGAACCTGGTTCCGTCGTTCATGCGGACTTCATCCTTATCCAGGCCAAGAACATGATCCATATTGATTAAAACCCCCCTGTTGCAGGGCAGAAAGCGGGAATCATCCTTCAACAGATCGGAAACTTCCGTAAATGTCATCCGGCATTTGAGCAGCTGCCCTTTTATAGTGCGTATCTCCACATTATGTCCCTGAGATACGGCAGAGACGATGGTCCGTAGTGGAACCTGATAAGTCCTGTGGGCAACCCGCAGGGTGATATCGGCCACATCGGCGTTCAAAACCCGCAGGGCTTCATCGAGGACAGCGTTCAGACGCTCCGAGCTGTAAGGCTTAATCATATAATCAAAGGGATGGACCGGAAAGGCATCGAAGGCAAACTCTCTGGAAGTGGTGGTAAAAACCAGCAGGATTTCCGTGTCCAGTTCTCTCAGCTGCCTGGCAAGTTCGATCCCGTTCATCCCTTCCATGCAGATATCCAGAAAAGCAATCTGGTACTTTCCGGGAACAAACTCCTCAAGCATAGACTCACAGTTGTTGTAGCTTTTGATGGTAGGAGTAAACCCTGTTCCTTTTAAATGTGTTTTTATCCCATGAATAATCTGTTCCCGATCACTTTCAAGGTCATCGGTCACGACAATTTGTAGCTTCATACTTTCTCTCTCTTATGTATTTAATCCGGGATTGCTTCTGTCCAATAATTCTGCTGGTAGATATCCGTGAACCTGTACATGGCGATCACATCTCCGTCACCCACAGCAGTATTGCTGATGGCGAGGTCTTCCATGGCTCCGGGAACGACAAATTCTTCACCTAACATATAACTATCCTGATAAGAACCATCGTAGCCATAATAATCACAGAGGAAATCAATCCGGTCACCCTTTACAAGTTCGATCAGTCCCTTGGACTCTGTTTCGGTTACTTCCTCTTCATAGTCAGTTCTTGCACCGGCTACATATCCCTTAGGATGATCCTGGTCGAAGATCAGAATCAGGTCTACCCGGTCTCCGTTTAACCTGGCGGGAACCCGGCCGATGATGGTGTAATCATCCCCATCCTCCACCGTATCCAGGTGATAGTAGGCCACAGGCTGTCCGTTGATGGAGATCCAGGTCTTATCAATTTCCCCGATCAGATTGCCGTCGTCGTCGAAATCATAGACATTGTCCAGGCCAAGATCCACATAGCCTTCCCCGTCATCATAGTAGAGGCTGTAGTCCAGCATGGTGATGAGGTTCCACTGGCCTTCATCCATGGAGATAACCGGCTTTCCGGAAGCTCCATCCTGCCAGAACAGGTTGGCTGTGTCAAACTGATTATCGGCGATATAATCTGCCATATCCTCCATTTCCAGAGACCGGCCGGTAAAGAAATCCGTGTTGCCGCTGCCAAGGCCGGTGATGCCGGACTGACTGCTTAAGAAGGCATTTAAAAGCTGGGTGATATCCGCCGCACTCTGAGAAGAACTGCCGGAGGAAAGATCGCCGAAAAGAGAGGTAATGGGGGAGCCGGTTCCTCCGGAAGCAATCTGTCCGCCCACCTCCATGCTGGCGAATTCTCGAATACACTGGGAGTATTCATCATCCACACCGATGGCACTGTAGGTCTTAACTGCCTTATCCACGTTGGAACTCTTCTTGTAGGGGAAATAAGCAGAAAGTCCGTAGGCGTTAGTCATGTTGGAGGAGGTCTTGTTGTATTTTACCGCTTCCAGGATGACCTTGGCCAGGGCATCCCCCTCGCTGGTTCCCATATTCTTCGCAAAATGTACCAGGTCAATCTGGTCAATGGCAGATGACCGGGCAAACTCTCTGGCCTTGCTTCTGGCGTTGGACACAGTCTTGTAATCTTTTTTTGCAATCTTATCTCTGGTACTTCTGGCAAATGCATTGAAGCTGTCCGGCACTGTCTCAGAGAGCTCGGCAAGATCCACTACAGATAAGGTGGTTTGCTGGCCGCGGCACTGCTGATTACATACTTTTACAAAATCATCAACGATGTCCTTGCCGATCTCTATGGTAGGCTTACCGGTATCCTTTGAGAGATTGGTCAGCCAGTTGGTATAGTACCAGCCGACGCCGGGCTCGGTCTCCTCGGAGGCAATCATGTAGTCTGCATACTGGCTGAGCATCTGAGCAGTCTCAATGGTTGCCATAAGGCAGGCGTCAAAGCCGATAAAATCAAACTTCATATCCGCTTTTTTCAGAGCCTGATTGATTCCGGAGAGGGTCATGGAACCACTTCTGGGGTTTTTCTCATCATACCCGTAGCCGCTTAAAGAGCCGCCGCCGTGATCCCAGAAGATTAACCCATTCCGGTTTGCGGAATAGTTTTTCTTACAGTAATTGATAAAGCTGGTCAGGGTGGCCGGATCGGTCATGACGGCACTGCCCAGGTTCTTTTCCAGGCACTGGATGCCTCCGTCGGTCACTTTCCAGATCTGGTTTGTCTTACTGGAAACCGCCTTGTTCTTCCATGCCTTGCAGCCTCCGGTATATACGATGATATTGACATTTTTTTCCAGGGTGGCCTTGGCCATCTCCGATAAGTCGCTGGTGGCCATGCCGCTTCTGGATTCCAGGTCTGTACCGCACATGTAGACCATCAGGGTAACCTTATCTGTCCCGTCCCCCTTGATGGTGGTGAATTTATCACGAGCCTCCGGAGCTACCCGGGTATTGAGGGTTCCTGTGTTCGCTGATCCATCCGTCCATCCGGAAGAGGAGGAGGAACCCTGGTTGCTGATCATGCTGTAGTAGCTCTGGTCGTCATAACCCTGGCTGCCGGAGCCTCCTGCCCCGCCGGAGCTGCTTCCGCCGCCTAAGCCGCCCAGAAGTCCGCTGCCAATGCCTCCGCCTCCTCCAAGGAGGAGGACAATTAATACGATGATACCCGGAAGACCGAAACCACCGCCGCCGGACCGCTTTCCTCCGCCGGATCCGCCCGATGACCCGCCGGGACCCGGTCCATGTCCGCTTCCTACCGGGCCGGTACCCTGACCGCTGCCCCGCCGGTGAACGCCGGATCCACCTTCAGTAACATGCTTCTCCCGTCCTTTCGGTCTGTTCTTATCCATATGATCCCTCCTCTGCTAGCGTAAGCTGTTTTCTGCATTGATTATCACTAATATTGTATCAAATGGGGGAGGAAGAATCAATAATCAATCAAGGACGTTGCTTATAAAAAACGTGTTTTTTAAACATATAGCAATTTTTTTGTCGATTTTCGATGACAGATGTGATACTATGGTATATAATAAGACAAAGAACTCAAATTTACATCAAAAAGCGGGTAAAGTAACTGATTAAACAAGAGACGAGCGTAAATGAATATCTGATTGAAGGAAGAAGGGTGAGTAAGAAAGAACTATGTCAAGAGTAAAAAGGTACTCAAAGAAGAGAAAGAGATGGAGAAAGATAGCTGCCGCTGTGGGGACTGTGGCTTTGATTTACATAGGGGGAGTGACATATTTTCATTTCCACTTTTATCCCCATACCAGAGTTGGCAATATAGAAATAGGGCTGAAAACCGTAAAGGGTGCCAAGTCCTATGTGAAGGAAGAACTGGATAAGTATGTACTTACCGTGGAGGAGCCGGACTCCGAGGAGAAGATCACAGCCAAAGATGCAGGTTTATCCTTCTCAGACCTTGAGGATATTGATCAGATCAGAAAAGAGCAGTCTGCCGCCGCCTGGCCGGTGAGACTCACCAGAGAGTATTTTTACGATGCCCTCCATATCCAGGTGGATGAAGGTACACTCAGCGCCTATGTGGATACGATGAAGTGTATGAATCCTGTAGAGCCCAAACAGTCTGTCGGGGCCTCCATCAAATATGATGATAAAAAGAAGAAATACAAGATCAAGGAGGAGAGCATCGGCAACATTGTCGATAAAGAGCATTTTCTTGAGGGACTGACCACTTCCCTCACCTCCCACTCCAGGGATATCTCCCTGAAGGATGAGACATATTATGAACAGCCAGAGTATAAAAAAGATACCGAGGCAGTGCTTAAGGCCAAAAAGAAACTGAATAAATATCTTAACGGGGCTGTTGTCTACAAGGATGGAGGCCAGGAGCTTAAGATTGCCAGGAAGGATCTTTCCAAGATGCTGACCTGTTCCAAGGACTTCAAGGTCGACGTGGATAAGGAAAAGGTAAAAGCCTATGTTAAGGATCATGTGGCTGCCACATTTAATTCCCTGGATGGGGATATCCCTTCAGGCATCACCGCCTGGAAGGTCAGCGTGGATGACGAGACCAGCAAGCTGATCAAGAATATCAAGTCAGGCAAGAATACGACCAGAAAGCCGGTCTATTCCCAGGAAGGCTTTGACCGGGAAGAGTATAATGTAGGGAAGACCTATATTGATGTGAACATCAGTGACCAGCAGATGTGGTATGTGGAGAATGGCAAGATCATGCTGTCAAGCGATATCGTCACCGGCAATATCTCCACAGGCCATGCCACTCCTACCGGCTTCTACCGGATTGCCTACAGGCAGAGAGACCATCTGATGGTCAAGTATAATTCATTTGTGCATTACTGGATGCCCTACATTACATCAGTAGGTATCGGCTTCCACGATGCCTCCTGGAGGTCAAGCTTCGGAGGCAATATCTACCGGACCAACGGTTCCCACGGCTGCATCAACATGCCGCCGGCCAAGGCCCAGGCCTTATTCGGCATGATCAGCGCCGGGACAGCGGTCTATGTACATTGGTAGGGTTGATTGAGGGGGTACTATGTATTACGGGAATATAAAAAAGAGTGATATCGCCAACGGCACCGGGGTTCGGGTAACCCTGTTTGTCAGTGGCTGCACCCACCATTGCAAGGGGTGTTTTAATGAAGAAACCTGGGATTTTAATTACGGACAGCCCTTTACCAGGGAGACGGAAGATATGATTATCAGTTATCTGAAGCCGGACTACGTGACGGGACTTACCGTGCTGGGCGGCGAACCCATGGAGTATGTGAACCAGCAGGCTCTCCTTCCCTTCCTGAAAAGGGTGAAGGAAACCTATCCGGACAAAAGTATCTGGGTTTATACCGGATATCTGTTCGAAGAAGATGTGCTGGGCCGTATGGCAGCCAAGTGGACATTCACCAGGGAAATCCTGGAACTGATCGATGTGCTGGTAGATGGCCCCTTCGTGGAGGAGGAAAAAGATATCTCTCTGGTATTCCGGGGATCTGCCAACCAGCGTATAATCGATGTGGCCGCCAGCCTCAAGGAAGGAAGGACGGTTCTGCATCAGCTCCCGGACTGAGAAATCATAAAAACAGGCAAAAGGACCTTTTGGTCCTTTTGCCTGTTTTTACTTAAATAATTATTCTTCCTTCTTTTTCCGTGCCTTCTTTTCGGGATTTCTGGTGGTCAGGAACTGCACGATGATACCCAGGATACAAAGAACCAGAGTGATCAGTGCGTCGCTGACACGGGATAAGGTCATAAAACCCATGCGGCCGCTTATGGCTGCGATCAGGCCTGCTGCTGTGGCAGCCCCCACCAGGGCGGAGGATAATATCATGACCGGCCGGATAAACTTAAGTGAAAGAGATCCGATGATAAATCCGGTCAGAGTTGCCAGGAAAAACTGGATATCCCCCGTGAAAGGCAGCAGAGATGCCGCCGCCATGAAAGCAAGTATAAAACACAGGATAAATAACCCCGCCATGTAGATATGAAATGACAGTAGAGCGATAATGATGCCTGCTGCCAATGTACATAGAATCACCAGGGGTCCGGTGAGGTCAAAAAACTTATAGCTGACTGTCAATCCGATTACAGCACCTGCCAGAAAACCGGTGATACTCATGAATATCCTGGCGAATTTATATCCGAAGAAGCAGAGTAATAATGCAAGAATCAAAGTGATGACTGCCCCCAGGAGCTTAACTGAGCTGTTGAGCTCTGAAAAGAAATTCATGAAAGAATCAATGGGGATGTGCTCCCGGAAAGAATCCGGAAGCAGGGATTCAGCTTCTGACGAGTGCGATAATATAGAATGGATAAATGTCATAAAATCCTGATACATAAGATTCACCTTCCTTTGCAAGAGTTAGCAGCTGGAGCCACTCCTGATTAAGGATATCACAAGTTGTACTATTTCGCAATTTCTTTCCGGAGATACATTTTCTGTAATTTTACGGGTGGAATAATGCTGCGCTTAGCCCGGTTTTCCTTTCCTGCGGATAAATCATCCTTATTTCTTTGCTTCCGATAAATCAAATCTGACTTGTGTCTGCGGTCTTTTTATATTATAATAAATTTTCAAGGCCAAAAACAGATATACGCTCCGCGAGGGCGGGTGGTCCGGGGGACCACGCAAGAGCCGACCGGAGTGAAACGTAGAGCGCACGGATTCGGATAGAAAAATGTCTGCATAGCAGACCCGAATCCGGCGCCAGGACTCTCGAGCGAGTCTTGAATAATATACATTTTTTAGTAGGAGGAAACAACGATGAGTAAAATCAGAACAAGATTTGCACCCAGTCCCACAGGAAGAATGCATGTGGGCAACCTTAGAACAGCCCTTTACACTTATCTGATCGCAAAACATGAGGGTGGGGACTTTGTGCTCAGGATAGAGGATACCGACCAGGAGCGTTTTTTTGATGAGGCTCTGCAGATTATCTACCGCACCCTGGCTTCCACCGGCCTGGTTCATGATGAGGGACCGGATAAGGACGGCGGCTATGGACCTTATGTGCAGAGTGAACGCTGCGCCTCCGGTCTCTATATGAAGTATGCTAAGGAGCTGATTGAAAAAGGAGAGGCCTACTACTGTTTCTGTGACCAGGAGAGGCTGGATTCCTTAAAGCAGCTTGTGGGCGGCAAGGAGATTACCAATTACGACAAGCATTGTCTCCACCTGTCTAAGGAGGAGGTAGAGGCCAATCTGGCAGCTGGCAAGCCCTTTGTCATCCGGGCAAATGTACCAAATGAGGGAGAGACTACCTTCCACGATGAGATATACGGGGATATCTCCCAGCCCAATGAGGAACTTGATGATATGATCCTGATCAAGTCAGATGGATACCCTACCTACAACTTTGCAAATGTGGTGGATGATCATCTGATGAACATCACTCATGTGGTAAGAGGGAATGAGTACCTGTCCTCAGCCCCCAAGTACACCCGCCTCTATCAGGCCTTCGGCTGGGAGGAACCCAGATATATCCATTGTCCTCTGATTACTAACGAAGAACACCAGAAGCTTTCCAAGCGGTCCGGACATTCATCCTATGAAGATCTTCTGGAGCAGGGCTTCTTATCTGAAGCAATCGTGAACTTTGTGGCATTGCTTGGCTGGAGCTCACCGGATAACCGGGAGATATTCTCCCTGCCGGAGTTGGTGGAGGCCTTTGACTACAAACACATCAGCAAGTCCCCTGCTGTCTTCGACATGGTCAAGCTCCGCTGGATGAACGGAGAGTACTTAAAGGCCATGGATCCGGACAGGTTCTATGAGCTGGCCGAGCCCTATATCAAAGAGGTGATCACAAAGGATTATGATCTCAAGAAAATTGCCGGCCTGATTCAGACAAGAATTGAGACCTTCCTGGATATCAGGGATAAGATTGACTTCTTTGAAGCGGTGCCGGACTATGATGTGTCCATGTACACACACAAGAAGAACAAAACCAATCCGGAGAAGTCGCTGGATGTCCTTACCGGTCTTCTTCCAATCCTGAAAGGTCAGGAAGATTTCTCCAACGATGCCCTCTATCAGACCCTCCGTCAGTTTGCAGCTGATCATGAGTACAAGCCGGGCTTTGTGATGTGGCCGGTAAGAACCGCAGTATCCGGAAAGCAGATGACACCGGGCGGAGCCACCGAAATCATGGAGGTGATCGGCAAGAAGGAGAGCCTTGCCAGGATTGAGGCAGCCATAGAAAAGATTCAAAGAGAGATTTAATTCATCTTGCCTGTTGACAAAAATTATTGATTATGTTATGAATAATGGTAACTGGTCGCTGACGGATGAATGTGAGTATACACAGTGTGATCAGTGCCGGCGGGATTTACTGCCGGATGACAGCCGACCGTCTGGGCAGCTTCTTAGGAAGCTGCCCTTTTTGAATTCACTGGAAGTTCTTATTTATTAAGAAATTTTTCAAAAGGATACTACATCAGTTTTTATTATGCCTCCCTCCTCTGCAAGGGAGAGAGCTCACTTCCGTCAGGTGAAGTCGATATTAACCCGGGATAATGAAAGGAGTACAATATGAAAACAGATATTCAAATTGCCCAGGAAGCGGCCATGATGCCCATTAAGGATGTTGCTGCAGCTTATGGAATCACAGAAGATGATCTGGAATTATACGGAAAATATAAAGCGAAATTTTCAGATGAGTTAATTGACCGCGTCAAAGATCAGCCGGATGGAAAGCTTGTTCTGGTTACCGCCATCAACCCTACTCCGGCAGGGGAAGGCAAGACAACCACCAGTATCGGACTGGCCCAGGCCATGGCAAAGCTTGATAAGAAGTGCCTGCTGGCCTTGAGAGAACCCTCACTTGGCCCCTGCTTCGGAATCAAGGGCGGAGCCGCCGGCGGCGGCTACGCCCAGGTAGTGCCCATGGAAGATCTTAACCTGCACTTTACCGGTGACTTCCATGCCATAACCTCCGCCAACAACCTGCTGGCAGCCATCATTGACAACCATATTCATCAGGGCAATGAGCTCCGCATTGATACCAGACAGATTCTCTGGAAGCGCTGTCTGGATATGAATGACCGGGCCCTTCGTAATATCGTGGTTGGCCTGGGCGCCAAGGCAGATGGCTTTGTGAGAGAGGATCATTTTGTCATCACGGTTGCCACCGAGATCATGGCAATTCTCTGTCTTGCCGAGAATATGGCAGACCTGAAAGCCCGTCTTTCCAGGATCATCGTGGCATATGACCTGGATGGCAATCCTGTTACAGCCGGACAGCTGAACGCTGTCGGTTCCATGGCAGCCCTTCTGAAGGATGCCATCAAACCCAACCTGATTCAGACCCTGGAGCATACCGGAGCCATCGTGCACGGCGGGCCATTTGCCAATATCGCCCACGGCTGCAACAGCGTGCGGGCCACCAAGACAGCCTTGAAGCTTGCGGATATCGTGATCACGGAGGCAGGCTTCGGCGCAGACCTTGGAGCTGAGAAGTTTATGGATATCAAGTGCCGGATGGCAGACTTAAAGCCAGATGCTGTTGTCCTGGTTGCCACCGTCCGCGCCTTAAAGTATAACGGTGGTATGCCCAGGAATGATCTGGCCACGGAAAATCTGGATGCCCTGGCAAAAGGAATCTGCAACCTGGAAAAGCACATCGAAAACCTCCAGAAATATGGTGTTCCCATTGTCGTAACGCTGAATTCCTTCCTCACTGATACCCAGGCTGAGTATGAGTATATCCGTAATTTCTGCGAAGAAAGAGGCTGCGAATTCGCTTTATCCGAGGTTTGGGCTAAAGGCGGTGAAGGCGGTATCGACCTTGCCAGAAAGGTTTTAAAGACCCTGGATGAGAAAGAAAGCCAGTTCCATGTACTCTATGAAGACCAGTTGCCTTTAAAGGAGAAGATTGAGAAGGTGGCAAAGGAAATCTATGGGGCAGATGGCGTGACCTACGCACCGGCAGCATCGAAAATGCTTGATAAGATCACAGAGATGGGCTATGGCAATCTGCCTGTCTGCATGGCAAAGACCCAGTACTCCCTGTCCGATGACCAGAATAAACTGGGCCGGCCCACGGGATATGACATTAATGTCAGGGATGCTTACGTAAGTGCCGGAGCAGGCTTTGTTGTCATCCTTACCGGAGCCATCATGACCATGCCGGGACTGCCCAAGAAACCGGCAGCCTACAGCATCGATGTGGATGATGAAGGGAAGATTACGGGACTGTTCTAAATTGTATACAGACGAGAAAAAAGAATCTTAAGATGTTTTCGAGCTTCGTTGTTCCTCGGAGAATACCCTCCCGGGTATTCTCCTGCGGTACAAAGGCGCTCTCAAACAAGCTTAAGATTCTTTTTTCTCTGTTTATATATAATCACAGTATTTTATCACATTCCCTGTGCTGCGTAGGGCTTATTCCGATACATCCACCCAGACTGCCGGTCTGGTCTTTATATTCGTGTTGCCGGGGTCGTATCCGTAGGCCATGATGGTCTTGTCCGTGGAGACAAAGGCAATCGTCCCGGGAGTACTGCCCGGAGTCCTCAGCCACCAGAGATTCTGGGTGTTGGGAAGAATACTGCCGTATCTGGAGAATTCCCCGATGCTCAGAAAGAAGACCTTGTCGGTGGTTTCCTTTCCATCCTTTGTGCCGTAAACTGTGTTATCTTCAGGTACAAGGGTGGTGTTGATGAGGGCATTCTTCTCGGATTCAAAGGGGAACAGCTCATCAATGTAGACCTGGTTCAGCCATCTTCGTATGGTAGAGTTATCCCAGGTGACTTCCCCGCCTCCATGATGAAAAGAAAGTGCGCTGACCGTCTTATCCTTGATCAGAAGGACCTTGCTGCCTTCATGAGTCAGGATTCGCCAGTTGACATTGCCGAAACGGATCTTTTCACCGTCAGGCATCTCTGCAATCCGGGCTTTTTCCAGTCTAAGGAGACAGGCTTCGCTGTCCTTGTAATTAAGGAAGGCCAGTTCCCGGAAAATACCACGTACAGTCTCACTGTTGGAGATGAGACTTTGCTTCTCTGCAAACTTATATTGGGATTCTTTATAATTTTCAAAGTCCCTGTCGTCATGGCTCTTCTGGTATACATATTTGTACCATCTGGCCGCGTTATCATAGTTTTTGGTAAGAGAATAGGCTTCAGCAAGACATTTCCTCGATAATGTTGTTCGGGAAAATGCAAGGGCAGCGATGATGACAGCGATGATAGCAAGGCTTGAGAACTGACTCTTACGTCTTTGCTGCAGCAGGAGCTTGTCAGCCATCTCGCTGCAGTAGGCAGCCTGCTGTTCCGAATCCTGGCACTGGCAGACCTGGGCGTAGATCTCCGGAGTTACCAGATGTTCGGGGATCTTGTGATTTATTTCATATTTATGGATCCGCTCGAACAGGGTCTGGGCGGAGTAATAATCCGTGGAGGTTCTGGCCAGGTCTCTTATCTTACAGGCTTCCTCATATGTAGCGATCTTTCCCTGAGCCCTGGCATAGTATTTTTTATCTACCACATCCTGGATCATCGGCTTCAATCCAGGCACCTTGGCTCTGGCCAGACGGAGATTTTTCAAAGCCCTGTGGTAGTACTTGTCCTGGTCCTCATACTGCTTCATATGCTTTGCAATATTGATATACCGCAGAGCTGTCTCATAATGCTCCTGACAGCGCTGCTCCTCGGTTAATTCTTCATTATCCAGTGCGGAATCTGATTCCAGCTGAATATCAATCTTTTCACTGTTTTTCATAAAGAAAATATCCTTTCAATCACGCAGCCGCGTGGATGCCGTAGCTGCTATGATATATCTTAAGTCCTCTTGGAGTTATAATAGATATAAACATTTGAATTACATAATGTTATCACTTTTTATGTACGAATACAAGGGTTTTTCCCTGATTAAGTGTTGAGAAAGATTACAATCTGATGTATAATATAATACAATGATTTAGCAGCAAAAAATGTAGTGTTTTATGACACTGCCGTATTTTAAAAGGGAGGACTATTATGAGAAAATGCAGTAAGTTAAGTATAATCTGCCTGTTGGCCGCTTTTATAATGTTTATTGCGTTCCATACAGACAGTAAGGCAGCAAGCCAGGTTTCGTTCACAAGCTATACGGATAACTCCATAACCATTTCCTGGGTGAAGCCTTCAGAATCCGGGCTTACTATTCAGAATTATACTATTGAAACAGGTGGTAAAGTGGTTTCTCAGGTTTCCGGTACACAGACTAGTGCCACCATCGGCGGTCTTCCGAAAGGATGGACGGGATATGTCAGGGTATATTATAACGGATTAAAAACATATAGTTCCGGCTCTGTATATCAGTTAAGTAATTACATAATAGGCGGTGTTTACGCCAATACTACACCCGAAACCATTTCGGAGAATAATGTTGGTGTAGGTGCTTATTTCTCTTTAAAGAAAGCGTATATTCAGGCTAATATACCCACTAATGCAACCGGCGTACAGTATGAAGCTTATAAAGGGAAAAAGCGGGTATTGAACAGCACAAATTATTCTGTTTCTGATAATTTCAAATTTGTGAATAATGCAGTATACAAGTACCGGGCAAGAAGCTATTACAAGAATTCCAGTAATAATGTGACATATTACGGCGCTTGGAGTCCATTTAAGTATTTTGCAGTTCCTAAAGCATCAGCTGTGGCAAAATATAACAAAAAAGGTGCAACGCTGACTGTATACCGCACACCGGGTGTAAAATATTATAAAGTGTATGTAACAACAAAAAGTGGAGGAACCGGGTTAAAGCTTTCAAAGACAATAAAGGTTACTTCTAAGAAGAAATATAAGGTTCAGCTTACCAAGAAATTGAAAAAGAAAAAAATCAATTATATTCATATTATTCCTTATATTAAAGTGGGTTCAAAGGTGGTAAAGAGTTCAGGGTGGCCATATATGTCTCTGTATATATATAAATAGCAAAATCTGTCTCCGGAGAGTCATGAGTATTGTTAAGAGCGGTTCTCATGGCTCTTTTTCACTTTTCTTGAAGTACCTTATTTTTTACTATTTCAAACGGGCAGGATCCGCATTCCAGCACCCTTTCATGAAAGCTCCTGAGATCAAAGGCATCTCCCTCCTCTTTTTCAGCCATTACCTTGAGAGAATTCAGCTCATAGCATCCCATGCAGTAGGTCAGGTAGGATACCGGATTTTCAATGACATACTCATAGATGGAGGAGACATTTTCCGGGCTGATGCCGTAGGGCTTCAGATACTCTGTCAGCCTATCCCTGTCGTAATCCATATAGTTCACATAGAGGTCGGCCAGGGAAGATAAGGTGAGGGCCAGAAGGTCGTTATCCCGGCCAAGCTGGCGGAGAGCAACGGTCGTATCCTTATCCGTATTCCTGAAGTCCTCATACTGATAGCTCATAAGCTGGGCATAAGTACCCCATCCTTCATCATAACCGCTGCAGCGTAAGAGATGCCTTAGTGGCTGCGGTTCAGTCTTCAGGAAATAATTGGTCTGATAGAGATGGCCGGGATAGCCCTCGTGAGCCAGGGTGGAGAAAATATCCTGGGAATCCACCCGGTTCCTGTTAACGTAAATTACATTTGTCCGGCTATCGTCAATGGGGGGCACCAGATAGAAGGCTGATGCCGAGGTCCCGGAAAGGGAGGCGGGCAAATCCTTTAAGTTCCAGCTGACCTCGGGTATTTCCGGAAAATCATCTTTGATGGCTGCCTGCAGCCGGGTCAGAATCTTCTCGGGGTCAGTGAGGACCGGGGCGGCAGCCAGATAGTCCGTATAGAGGTCGGGATTGGCCTTATTTAAGGAGGAAATGTCTTCTGTTATCTCCTTAAGCTGGGCCTTCAGGACATTTATACATTCTTCGGGGCTGCGTTCAGTGCCCACCATGCTCTTAAGCAGCAGCCTGTAATAGTCCTTCCCCCGGTCGTACTGGCAGATTCGTTCTTTGACAGGATCTGTCTTTGTCTCTTGTTTTTGTGATTCTGTTGTTCTGTCAGACTCTTTTTCGGGATTTGATTCTGCTTTGAAAGCAGATTCGTCAGAATCCTCTTTGCTTATCAATTCTTCACCGATTTCCTCCCGGAGAGTTTCATAGGCCGGCAGTACCAGCTGGGAAAAGTGAGCCTGATTATTGCGGATATAGGTCTTTGTCTGTTCCTCGCTCAGGTCTTCAAGGTCTTCGATTCTCTCGTCAAAGGTTTCAATGAGCAGGTTATCCTCTCTGGAGCCGGCCAGAAACTGGTCGATCTGATCTACGGTGTGGCTGAGGACAAAATCCGGTGTCGCGAAACCGGCTTTTTTCCGTTCCTTTTCGAATTCCATAAGCTGTTCAAAGAAATCCGGAATCCGGGCAAGCAGGGCCAGGTAGGTCTTCACATCCTTTTCACTGTTAAAATAGTATTCTGACAGGGAAACCGGAATCTGAGAAGGGACTCCGTTGCTGCCTAAAAGGCTCCCGTAGAGAAGATAATCCCCGAATTTCGCAGTCTCTGACAGTTTGCCCTCCAGGAGGTCGTATGTCAGCTGCTGGTCTGCCTGGAGGGAAGCCCGGTCAAAGGCCCGGAGTTCATCCAGCATGGCCGCAGCCTCCCGGCAGTCTTCCTGCCGGCCTTTCAGGCTCAAATCGCCGAAGCCGGGATTATCTTCGGATATCCCCATAGAGGCAGGATCAGACAGCTTAAAGTGAAGACTGATGCTGTCGGATGCCACAAGCTCCTTAAAGCACCGGTCCGTGAAGTCGGAAAATGTCTGTGAGTCTGCGCCGTTCGACTTGTCAGGATTATTCCTGCCGGCTCCGGACTCAAGGCGCCCGCAGCCGCCTCCCAGGAGAAGCAGGAGGAATAGGACGAATAATCCCATTAGGATATTATGTAATTTCTTATATGTTACTGTATGTTTGTTCATTAAATCAGCCATGATATTATAGAATTCTTCATTATGATTCTATGCAGAGAAAATATAAAATATGCCGAGTGCAGAAGATAATGCGGACACTTTAAGAGAATTCCATTCAACCGGCAGGGCAATTACGATCGAATTACGACCGGTTTTAACGTTATTATCGCATAAGATGCCTGTGATTGCCAGAAAATTATGTAAATTACCCATTGATGAATGGGGCGATTTATCCTATAATATTAAAATGCGTGTAATCAGACATTAGCTTATCTAATGCCTGAGGGAATACTGAGAATCCTATAAGCTTATTAAGCAGGAATGATAGTGAAGTCATGTAGAAGCAGGAGGAAATGATGAGCAAAAAACCTTACTATATTACAACGGCCATAGCCTACACATCTGGCAAACCACACATCGGCAATACCTATGAGATCGTGCTGGCAGATGCCATTGCCCGCTTTAAGAGAAAGCAGGGCTATGATGTACGTTTCCAGACAGGTACAGATGAGCACGGCCAGAAGATTGAGCTGAAAGCCCAGGAGGCCGGAGTGACACCGAAGGAATTTGTTGACGGTGTGGCCGGCGAGATCAAGAGAATCTGGGATCTGATGAATACTTCTTATGATAAGTTCATCCGCACTACAGATACGGACCATGAGAGAATGGTACAGAAGATTTTTAAGAAGCTCTACGATCAGGGCGACATTTACAAGGGATATTATGAAGGCCTCTACTGTACCCCCTGTGAATCCTTCTTCACCGAGTCACAGCTCGTGGATGGCAAATGTCCTGACTGCGGACGTCCTGTCGGTAAGGCCAAGGAGGAAGCATATTTCTTTAAGATGAGCAAATATGCCGACCGCCTGATTGAGCATATCAATACTCATCCTGAGTTTATCCAGCCGGAGTCCAGGAAAAACGAGATGATGAACAACTTCCTGCTTCCGGGACTTCAGGACTTATGCGTGTCCCGAACCTCCTTCTCCTGGGGTATCCCGGTTGATTTTGATCCCAAGCATGTCACCTATGTATGGCTGGATGCCCTGACCAACTATATCACCGGTCTGGGATATGATGCGGATGGCAATCACGGAGAGCTTTATAAAAAGTACTGGCCGGCAGATCTTCACCTGATCGGCAAGGATATCATCCGCTTCCATACCATCTACTGGCCGATCTTCCTGATGGCATTGGATATTCCTCTGCCTAAGCAGGTGTTTGGTCACCCCTGGCTTCTTCAGGGCGATGGAAAGATGAGCAAGAGCAAGGGC
This sequence comes from Eubacterium sp., assembly GCA_017459345.1. GTDB lineage: Bacteria > Bacillota > Clostridia > Lachnospirales > Lachnospiraceae > Anaerobutyricum. The sequence goes on along the minus strand of JAFUDC010000108.1, from coordinate 3,587 downwards.
AATGTGATCTATGCTGACGACCTGGCAGACCTTTTCGGCGTGGATGCGGTCCGCTATTTTGTTCTTCATGAGATGCCTTTTGAGAATGATGGCGTGATTACCTGGGAGCTCCTGGTGGAGCGTATGAACTCTGACCTGGCCAATACCCTGGGCAATCTGGTGAACCGGACCATCTCCATGTCCAACAAATATTTTGGCGGCGTGGTGGCCAATGGCGGCGTCACTGATGGTTATGACAAGGACCTGATGGATGTGGCCCTGGATACCAAAGGCAATGTGATTGCCAGGATGGACCGCCTCCGGGTGGCAGATGCCATCACAGAGATATTTAACCTCTTTAAGCGCTGTAATAAATATATCGATGAAACCACTCCCTGGCTTCTGGCCAAGGATCCAGGCCAGAAGGACCGTCTGTCCACGGTGCTTTATAATCTGGTGGAGAGCATCACCATCGGTGCATCTCTCCTTGCTCCCTTTATGCCGGAAACAGCTGAGAGGATTTTTGCCCAGCTCAATTCCTCTGAGCGGTCCATGGATGAGCTTGAGATATTTGGCCTCTACGAATCCGGCAAAAAGGTGATAGAGAAGCCGGAAATCCTCTTTGCAAGACTGGATATGAAGGAGGTTATCGATAAGGTAGATGCTATGTATGCATCAAGAAAGGCTCCGGAAGCCGAGGAGGCTAGCGGTGAGAATGACGACAAGGCAGATGTGATCGATATTGAACCCAAGGAGGAGATTACATTTGAGGACTTTGGAAAGATGCAATTCCAGGTAGGTGAGATTATCGCCTGTGAAGCAGTGAAGAAGTCCAGAAAGCTGCTCTGCTCCCAGGTTAAGATCGGAAGCCAGGTAAAACAGATCGTATCCGGCATCAAAGCCCACTATACACCGGAAGAGATGGTGGGCAAAAAGGTTATGGTTCTGGTTAACCTTAAACCTGCAAAACTGGCAGGAGTTCTCTCTGAAGGTATGCTTTTGTGCGCCGAGGACGCAGATGGTAACCTTGCCCTGGTGACACCGGAGAAGGATATGCCGGCAGGCGCAGAGATCTGTTAAGAAGAGTACAACCCTATGCCAGTATTTCTGGCACTAATAAACCCCTTATATGCATTGTGGCGCAGAAAGTTTGCATGGGAGTTTATTGTATAATAGAGTGGCGGCCTTCACGTGTGACTCACGGGAGGCTGCCTTTTTTGATCTCAGATAGCTATGAATTCGGATAGAATTTTTGACCCTGCTGTCATGTTATGATATGATTAGAAATATAGAAAAAAGATTGAGACTCCCTCCCTTCTCCAGGTGGGATTCCGATAGATATGGTATAGAGAGGAATACATTTATGATATTCGATACACATGCCCACTATGATGCGGCCCAGTATGATCAGGACAGAGAAGAGCTTCTTACCGGCCTTGCTGATGCCGGTGTGGGGCGAGTTGTTAATATAAGCAATGGCTGGAAGGATATGCTGGCCACTTTGGACCTGATCAGGCAATACCCATGGATGTACGGTACCGTGGGGATTCACCCCTGCGAGATTGACGATTTTGATGAAGACCGCTTTCTTTTGCTGAAGGATTACTGCCATGCTGATAAGATTGTCGCCGTTGGTGAGATCGGCCTGGATTATTACTGGGTGAAGGAGCCGGAACAGAGGCAGCGGCAGAGGGACTGGTTCGCCCGCCAGCTTGCTCTTGCCAGGGAGGCAGACCTGCCCGTGGTAATCCACAGCCGGGACGCTGCCCAGGAGACATATGATATGATGAAGCGGGAACATGCCGGGACCACCGGCGGTGTGATTCATTGTTACTCCGGCTCTGCCGAGATGGCCAGGGAGTACGTAAAACTCGGCTATTACCTGGGAATCGGCGGTGTAGTGACATTTAAGAATGCAAAAACTCTGAAGAAGGTAGTGACAGAGATTCCTTTGTCCCACCTGGTTCTTGAGACCGACGCTCCCTACTTAAGCCCTGTTCCCTACCGGGGGAAGAGAAACTCCTCCGCATATATACGATATGTGGCTGAGGAGGTAGCCCGACTTAAAGGAATCAGCAGGGAGGAAGTGGAGGAAGCAACCTGGGAGAATGGGATGAAGCTATACAGGATGTAGGGAATCCCGGGAAAGGAGTGTACTGTGGCGAAGCTGGCAAATCCTCAGGAAACTATTGCAGTTTTACAGAGGTATCAATTTAACTTTCAAAAAAAATACGGACAGAACTTTCTGATCGATCCCCATGTTCTTGACAAGATTATAGACGCTGCCGGAATTGGCCCGGAGGACTTTGTGCTGGAAATCGGGCCCGGGATCGGTACCATGACCCAGTATCTGGCAGAGGCAGCCAGGCAGGTGGTGGCTGTGGAAATCGATAAAAATCTGATTCCCATTCTGGAAGATACATTGGAGGAATACTCCAATGTGGAGCTTATTAACGATGATATACTAAAGGTCGACATTAGGAAACTGGCAGAAATCTATAATGCCGGGCAGCCCATCAAGGTGGTGGCTAATCTTCCATATTATATTACCACCCCCATCATCATGGGACTCTTTGAGACTAACGTCCCCCTGCAGTCTGTCACAGTGATGGTACAGAAGGAAGTGGCAGACCGGATGCAGACCGGCCCCGGCACCAAGGATTACGGAGCCCTCTCTCTGGCAGTCCAGTACTATGCCGAACCTTATCTTGTGGCCAATGTCCCTCCAAACTGCTTTATGCCAAGACCCGCTGTGGGGTCAGCCGTAATACGGCTGACCCGGTATGAAACCCCTCCGGTAGAGGTGAAGGATCCCTCATTCATGTTTAAACTGATCCGGGCCTCCTTTAACCAGAGAAGGAAAACCCTGCAGAATGGACTCCATAACTCCGGCGAACTTCAGCTGCCCAAGGAAAAGGTGGCGGAGGCTCTGGAGAAGCTGGGTCTGCCAGCCGCAGTGCGGGGGGAAAAGCTGACCCTTTCGGAGTTCGCCAGGCTGGCAGATCTTCTGGGAGAGTGAGAGGGTTGGGGTGTGATGATTTATATTTGTAATTAGACAGGAATTCATTCCTTTTTGGATGAAATAGTCAAGAACTCCAGGGGGGGATATGACTGAATCTAAAATAATTGGGAGATCAGTCATAAAAAAAGAGCCTCAGGAAGGTGAAAATTCGAGAATTCCAGGAGGAAAATCTGACTGAAACAAGATATCAAGGGAGATCAGTCATAAAAAAAGAACCCCAAGAAGGTGAAAATTCGAGAATTCCAGGAGGAAAATCTGACTGAAATAAGATATCAAGGGGGATTAGTCATAAAAAAGGAGCCCCAGGAAGAAGAAAACGCAAGAATCCCAGTTAAAAAATATGACTGAATCAAAAATAATTTGGAGATCAGTCATAAAAAAGGAGCCCCAGGAAGAAGAAAAGGCAAAAATCCCAGAGAAATAATATGACTAAATCATTATAAATGAGAAAAATATTATATATTAATGAGTGCCATTTTGATTTTAGCTATTAATCCGACATATAAAGTCATCTCAGGAATATGTATATACAAAACCCTGTAAGATGATGAATCAAAATATGTCGTATTTTAAAAGAATACTTTCT
>JAFUDC010000107.1 GCA_017459345.1 Eubacterium sp. | reverse complement strand
GCCCATATAGGTAAAAATCACAAAGTAGGCGGCTCCGATCAGATAATAAACTATATCTGCAGGAGAAAATGTAAATAGAATATCCTTTGTCCACAAATTCGAGGATATTCCCAGAGAGACCAGTCCCGTTACCATCCTGACAATTAGTATCGGTATCCCGATGATAAAGCGGTCCAGCAGCCAGGCGGTCAGCCGGGCAAAGAATCCGGCATAAACCCTGTCCGTTTCCTCTTCTTCCGGGAGACCGGACCCGTAAAGCTTCTCAGAACTCCCGGTTTCGCCTGTGTGCCATCTGCCGGTTCTCCCCTCTTCCGGCTGATCATCCTCAACCTGCATCAGCTGGTCAGCTGTCTCCGCCTCTGCTGCATTCATCAAATGCTCATCTGGCCTTTCATCGTAAGGTGTATGTTCATTTCGCATAGTACATCAACACCCCGCTTCTGTCGTTCTCCATCAGCTCCCTGGCAGCTTCAATATCGGACGGATTGCTGTCAGAATACTTGCCGATGCGATCAGCAATCCCCAGGAGCTGGCTGAAATAATCCTTCCACTTGGAGTTCCTGGAAGGGACATGGAAGAGAATCTGCTCATCTCCCACGGCTGAGCCAATGGCTGCCTTGGTATCCTCCAGGCCCATGATTTCATCGATCAGACCATTATCCAGAGCCTGGCTGGCGGAATAGAAACGGCCGTCCGCAAGCTTCTTCACCTTGGCTATATCCATCTTTCTGCCCTCAGCCACAATTCCCGTGAACTGGTCATAGGCCTCATCCACCAGCGACTGGAGAATCTCCTTCTGTTCCTTGGTCATCTCATGGGCTCCTGACCCGATGGTCTTGTTCTCTCCGCTGGTGATATCAATCTCGGATACGCCGATCTTCTTCATCAGCTTCTCGTAATTCATGACGGAGAGGATCACTCCGATGGACCCGGTCCAGGAGTTCCTGTTAGAATATATCTTATCTGCCGCCATGGAGATATAATAAGCTCCTGAGCAGGCCTGACTGCCAAAGTAGGCATAGACAGGACGTCCGGTCTTCTCCTTGTACTCCAGCAGCTTCAGATACATCTCATCGCTCTCGTTCACGGTTCCTCCGGGGCTGTTGACATAGAGAAAGATTCCCTTATTATTCTCCGCCTTCTCCATCTGGTCAATGTACTTGAGGTAGAGGTCATGCTGGTACTCATTACTTCCGCTGACGACACCGGCCGAGGAATTCTCCTCCTGAATCGTCCCTACGATGTCCAGCTGGCCGATGAAGTCCTCCTTGGGCAGTTCAATCTCCTTCTCCGAGTTGTCAAGCAGGGCATCAAGACTTTCCACGGCCTTCTTCCCGGATTCCTCCCTCATCTTGCTGCGGTAGGCCGCCATCCTCACGCCGGCGAAGCCTGTTGCGACCAGGATCAGACACACTAGTATGATCCCGGCAATCTGTTTTCCTTTCATATCATTATTCCTCCTCTTTTTCTGCTTCCTCAGCTGAGATGCCATCACAATTATACCATGAACTCCACCATATAAAAAGGAAAACTTACTAAAACTTTATGATACTCCCAAACATTCCCTTATAGCTTGGATGAGAGTGATGTTTTCTGCGTGGTTTCGCACACCGACCCTCCAGTAATCCGGGCCCAGATTGACGTAATTGCTGCAGT
>JAFUDC010000106.1 GCA_017459345.1 Eubacterium sp. | reverse complement strand
TTCCGGCCTTTTTTCTTAAGAGCATGCGGATTCTTGCCAGCAGCTCCTCCAGGGCAAAAGGCTTGGTCAGGTAATCGTCCGCCCCGGCATCCAGCCCCTGCACCTTGTCGGCCACAGAGTACCTTGCGGTGAGCAGAAGGATTGGTGTATCGATGTCCCTGGCTCTTGCCCGGGACAGAACCTCCAGTCCGCTTAAACCGGGAAGCATGATATCCAGGATGATGGCGTCATAGTCCGTGGACAGGATATAATCCAGAGCCATATCCCCCGCATAGCAGGAATCGACGGCATAGCCGTGACTTTTCAGATGCTTTTCCAGTATTTCATTCAGGCTTTTTTCGTCTTCGACAATCAGTATGCGCATCATTTCCCCCCCTCAGATAGACATTTACTAAAACTTTCCAATATTTTTATAAAAGTTGATTGTGTGTCTAACAATAAAATGATAGCATAAAATGATATCAAGGTCAAAATATGTTGGTTTTTATTATAGGATATGATAAGATGATGGCTTGTTTTGTATAATATTTTATATCCAGGCTATCCTTTGGATATGAAAGAGTATAATAATAAGAGGATTGAAAGTGCATATGGGATACTTCTTATATTGAGGCGGGCCTGCCTGCTTATGGCAGCTCTTTTCTCAGCCCTGCTCCTGTTCCAGCTCTATATGGAAGGACATTTCCGGATCTATGATCATACCTTGCGATTCCATGTAAGGGCAGCTTCTGATAGGAAGGATGACCAGGAGCTTAAGCTTATGGTGCGGGATCAGCAGCTGGAACTGATCCATGCAAAAGTATTGGAGGATAAAAACAGGGAGATGGTCGGATCTGCCGGCGGCATGGAAGCCCTGCTTGCAGGCAGCCTTGATGGATTGAGCAGGCAGGCAGACCAGTATATGAAAAAACTGGGATATGACATTGGGGTAAATGTATATCTGACCAGGGAACGCTTCCCGGTCAGGCGCTACGGATCAGTCATTTTTCCTGCAGGAACCTATCATGCCCTGCGGATTGACCTGGGTCAGGCAAAAGGACATAACTGGTGGTGTGCATTATACCCGGAGTTGTGCTATAATAATGAGGAGTATATATTGACGAAGGAAGGGGAGGAGCAGATGAGGCAGTCCATGTCGGATTTTGAGCGTAAGATTCTCTCCGGAAGTTTCTTCAGATGGATTACAGGCAGGCGGCTTTCTGAGTCTTCAGGGTCATGATCCTGCCTGAAGAGTTCTTGATTAACTTAAAGAAAGGAATTTATATGGCCAGTAAGAATATTGTAGTTATCATGGGGGGCAGGTCTTCAGAGCACGAGGTGTCTCTGGTTTCTGCCCAGACTGTCATAGACAGCATCAACACAGACATTTATAACATCATTATGATTGGAATCACCAAAGATGGGCAGTGGAAGCTGATTGATCAGATCGGCCATCTTAAAGACGGATCCTGGGTGAAAAGCCGGACCAGCGCTTACATTTCCCCGGATACGGATAAGAAGGAGCTCTGCATCATCCGGGATAATCATGTGGAGTATGTGGATATCGATGTAGTCTTCCCGGTGCTTCACGGGATGAACGGGGAGGATGGAACTCTGCAGGGGCTTCTTGAACTGGCCCGGATCCCTTATGTGGGCTGCGGTGTGCTGGCTTCGGCCTGCTCCATGGATAAGTTCTACACCAAGACTATCGTGGATTCCATCGGCATCCGCCAGGCTCAGTATGTGGGTGTCCGCAGGGCCGAGCTTAAAAGTATGGACGATGTGGCTGCCCGGGTGGAGAAGGAACTTACATATCCTGTTTTCGTGAAGCCTTCCAAGGCCGGATCCTCCCAGGGAGTAAGCAAGGCAGAGGACAGGGAAGAACTCCTTGCTGCTCTCAGACTTGCTGCAGAACATGACAGCAAGATCCTGGTGGAGGAGACCATCGTCGGAAGAGAGCTGGAGTGCGCCGTTCTTGGAGGATGGGAGGTGGAAGCCTCCGGCGTGGGAGAGATTCTGGCGGCAGATACCTTCTACAGCTATGAGGCCAAGTACAATAATGCAGACTCCAGGACGGTGGTGGATCCGGAGCTTCCGGAAGGAAAGACGGAAGAAATCAGAGCCAATGCCCGTGCCATCTTTAAGGCACTGGATGGATACGGCCTGTCCCGGGTGGACTTTTTCCTGACCGACGAGACCAACGAGGTGGTATTTAACGAGATCAACACCCTGCCGGGATTTACTTCTATCAGCATGTACCCCATGCTCTGGGAGGCCAGGGGACTTGACAAAAAGGCTCTGGTCCAGAAGCTGATCGATCTGGCTATGATACGATATGATGCCTGAGTGTGATGGCGATGACAAAAGAGGTAAGACTGACGATCACCGGAATCCAGTCCGGCTATGGCCAGGAGGACGTCTCCGAGGTCACCACGATGGGCCAGTATCATGAGAAGGGCGGCAGGCGCTATCTGTTCTACTCCGAGTATACGGAAGAAGGCCAGATTATAAAAAACAGGCTGACCATTGACCCGGAGTATGTGGAGCTTAGGAAAACAGGTCAGGGGGAGTCTGCTTCTCCCTCAGTGCTGACCTTCCGTCTGGGGCAGATGGTCCCCTGCCGGTATCTGACCCCCATGGGATATATGGAGCTCACATCAGATACCAGAGAAATCGCGCTCAAAACCAGGGAGGATTCCCTGATACTAAATCTCCAGTACTCCCTGATCCTTCATGGCAGTCTGATGGCAGACTACCGGCTAACTATTCGGGCAGAGTCACTGATGAATGCATAAAAAGAGGGCTGTTTTAGTGCGACAGCCCTCTTCTTATGTGTCATTTATTCTTCTGAGACTTGGCCTCATTAAGCTCCTTACTGGCAGTGTTGGCCTTGCCTCGAAGCTTGGCCATAAAGCCTTTCTTCTCCGGTTCCGGAACCGGTGCCTTCCGGTAATTGTTGATGCTGGTGATGTAGATGCCGCTCACCATGGCACGGATCTGAGCCTTGACCGGGATCAGATCATAGATATCCTCATCAGCGATGAAGGTCATGATACGGGGGCCGATCTTGGCCTTGACTACCGGAACCTTTGCCCTCTGTGCCCGCTTGGGTGCCTGCTCCATGACAATCTTGGGCAGGCCGGCTTCCTTTAAGGGCATGCGCTTCTTATCGATGACCAGCATGTTGACCTGCTGGACATTCTCCATGATCTGTGCTCTCTGTTCTTCCTGTTTCTTCTGCAGCTTATTCCCCTGAAAGTAAAGTACGATCAGGATGATGACGCCGATTGCGATGATAATGCCGGATATAATCCATGGATTCATTGTGATTTACTCCTTATTTATTATTTTCAACTTATTGCTTTTTGTTCCTTGAGCATCTCTATGATGAGCTCCCTGGTGTACTCAGCCGCGTGCTTCCGCTCTTCTTTGGGCAGGTCATCAAATGTAAAGGGCCTGCCGAAGGTAATGCGGACGGTGCCGGGACGGATGCTCATATGAGGGTTGTTCTCATAGATATCCCTGCTTCCGGAGATGGCTACAGGCACGATGGGAGCCTTGGCCCTCTGGGCCATCTTGAGGCTGCCGCCCTTGAACTCGCCCATTTCTCCCTCCGGATGGCGGGTGCCCTCCGGAAAGATATACATGGAGTAGCCGCTTTTGATATAGTCTACTCCTGTCAGAATAGTTTTAAGTCCCTGTTTGATATCTGTCCGGTTCAGGAAGAGACAGTGGATGAGGTCCATCCAGTCTGAAAGCCCCGGAATCTTTTTCAGGCTGTCCTTGGCAACATAACCTGCACCTCCGGGAATAACTGCTCCCGTGGTGACGATATCGAAATAGGAAATGTGATTGCCCACAAAGAGACAGGCTTCCTCCGGAATATGATCAAGGCCTTCCGTGATGATTTCGATGCCTGAAATCTCACAGATCCGCCTGAGGGCTCCGCCTACCCTTTCATTGGCAATTCTGGAAGCCTCCGCAGGGTCGGTTTCGGCAAGCTTGTGAAGGCGCCGCCTCTCCGGTGCCGTGGCAAGCAGGAAGCGGGTGACGAATGCCACAACTCTTATTGACCGTAAAGTCATATTATTCCTCCTCTATCTGCCATACAGCTTCGTGATGTCTAATAACCTCTTTGCAATATCCTCAGTCAGCAGACCCTTCTTCAGACGATAATCCCAGTTGCCTTCCGCCGTGCCCGGAACATTCATCCGGCAGTCGCTGCCCTGGCAGAGCAGGTCCTGAACCGGTACGATGGCATACCGGGCTACTGAACCGTAACAGGTGCGGATAAAATCCCAGCTAACCTGGGAAGCATCCGTGTTCATGTAACGGCGGACCTTATCCCTGGCTTTCTCCGGGGCATGCTCGTACCAGCCGGTGCTGGTATCATTGTCATGGGTGCCGGAGTAGCAGACGCAGTTGTAAGGATGATTATAGGGAAGATAATCACTGTCATCATCCTCAAAGGCAAATTGCAGGATCTTCATGCCCGGCAGGTCATACCGGTCCCGGAGGTCCCGGACTTCGTCGGTGATGATACCCAGATCCTCTGCGATAATGGGCAGGTCTTCTCCGAATTCCTCCCGGATCTTATCGAAAAATGCATCCCCGGGGCCCGTAACCCACTTTCCCGTGAGGGCGGTCTCGGAATCTGCCGGAATCTCCCAGTAGCTTTCCAGACCGCGGAAATGGTCGATGCGGATGATGTCACTTAAAGTAAGCTGAGCTTCGATTCGCTGCATCCACCAGGAATAATCCGTCTTTTGGTGATACTTCCAGTCGTAAAGCGGGTTGCCCCACAGCTGACCTGTGGCAGAAAAATAGTCAGGCGGTACACCGGCAACCACGGTGGGGAAGCCGTCCTTATCCAGCTGGAACATCCTGGGTGCGGACCAGACATCCGCACTGTCACCGGAGACAAAGATCGGAATATCGCCAATCAGCAGG
>JAFUDC010000105.1 GCA_017459345.1 Eubacterium sp. | reverse complement strand
TGTGATAGAAGAGGATAAAGAACAGGACAACAATGACGGAGAGACCCACGCACAGCCAGACCTCATGTTTGGTCAGGGTCAGGATGGAGGTGGAACCGAATAGGGTACTGCACACATCCCCTGACAGGTTGGTTGAGGTGGAGAAGAGATTCATCAGCAGATATCCAAAGGCCAGAGCCCCGACGGATATCATGGCGATGGCTGCATCCCCCTTGATTTTGGCGTTCTGTCCGGTCCGAAGAAGCAGGACTGCACTGATGATCGTGATCGGGAGGATCAGAATCATCTGGTCTGTCAGGTTTAGAACTGCCGCGATTGCGGTGGCCCCGAAGGCAACATGGGACAAACCATCTCCGATGAAGGAAAAGCGTTTTAGTACCAGGGTAACTCCCAGGAGGGAGGAACACAGGGCAATCAGTATTCCGACGATAAATGCGTATTTTACAAAAGGATAGGAAAAATACAGGCTTAAGGTAGATAGTATACTCATCGCTCGTTTAAAACCTCCTTTCCTGCAAGGAAGATCCGGCCTGCCTTGCTCTTTAAATATTCTTCTTTACTTCCGAAAAAGTTTGTTTCACCAATATGAAGGACGTGGCTGGCATAATCCACCGCGGCACTGATATCATGGGATACCATGATGATAGTGATTCCTTCTTTATTCAGATCCTCAATCAGCTGATACATTTCTGCTGTTACTACCGGGTCCAGTCCGGATACAGGCTCATCAAGAAGCAGACACTCTCTTGTAGCGCAAAGGGCTCTGGCTAAAAGTACCCTCTGCTGCTGACCGCCGGATAAGTCCCGGTAGCATCTGTCAGCAAACTGGCTGATGCCCATCTTTTCCATGGTTTCACTGGCCGTTATTTTTTCCACTTTACTGTAGAAGGGACGAAAACCCATGCGATTTTGAAAACCGGAGAGGACAATCTCCTTTACCGAGGCGGGAAAATCCTTCTGCACAAGGGTCTGCTGGGGCAGATAGCCAATCAGGGATGCTTTCAGGCCATCCCCCATCTCAATTTCTCCCGAAAGAGCCGGCTGCAGGCCCAGCATAGTTTTCATTAATGTTGATTTGCCGGCACCATTCTCCCCCACAATGCAGAGATAGTCGCCTTTATTCACCTGAAAATTCAGATGCTCCAGGATCGGATGACCCTCATAGCCAAGACTCAGGTCCTTTACTTTTAACTGTGACATATCTTAACCTCTCTTCTTTGCACAGTCGCTGCAGATGCCATAATAAACCGTCCGCATGGAATTGACTTCAAAACCATGGTGTTCCAGGATATGCTTATGGAATTCCGGAATCTCATGGCAATGCAGATGGATCACCCTTCCACATTCCTCACATTTGCAGTGATAGCAGATATCATCCTGACAGTGAGTCTCCGGCTCAAGATACTGGTAGCAGGCCGGACTGGTGCTGTCGATGGTGAACTTGGTCACAAGCCCCTCATCAACCATCCGGTCTAACTGCCGGTAGATGGTAGCCGTTCCGATATTCTTACCGTTATTCTTAAAGTAGGCCTGTACATCCGATGCCGTGACATGCTGACCTGGGATTGTCCTCAGGAAAGAGAGAAGATCATCCCGGTGTTTGGTCCTGTATTTCGCCCTTGATTCCATTGAAATACCTCCTATACCAGAAATTAAAGGCAATTGTATTTGATAATATGAAAACCGTTTTCATATTATATTACCTGGACTATGACTTGTCAATAGCTGTCTTAAAGCATACTAAACATATATGTAAAACCTTGTGAAAGATTATCCGGTGTGTTATCATGGTATCGTAATGAAATATTTTTAATTTTTCTTGAGAGGAGATTAGTATGATGAACAAAAGATTAGGAAAACTGATGACATTTCTTCTGATTTTAGCGGTCTGCCTTGCATTTCCGAGGAACGTCCATGCCATGAAAAAGACCTATACCGGAAACAGCACCATCGATTACCTGGCAGAGAGGATGCTTAAGAGTGCCGGTGTGAAGAATTCCATGAGTACAGATACCAAGGTGAAGAAAATCTACCACTATATGACGGTGAATTTCAAACATACCCATGCCGGAAGGAGACCGTCATTTAAAGCCTATTACAATACCAGAAAATTAAGGAAGCAGATTAAGGCATATGGGAAGCAGACAAAGAAACTGAAGAAAGAGGGAAAAATTAAAATCAATGCCGAATTTACCAACCGGGAGTGGAATATGATCCATCGTATCGGCAATTGCACGGATATCGCTGCCATGTTTGCCATCCTCTGCCGCCATGAGGGGATCAAGGCCGGAACCTGCAACGGCCATTACAAGAACCGGAATGGCACCAGGCCGGTTCATTCATGGAATTATGCCATCGTTGATGGGAAAAAATACTATTATGACGTTGATGTGGAGATAAAGAATTACAGGAAGGGGCAGGGAGATTACTACTGGTATAAGAAGACTCTTTCCCAGGCCAGGCAGACCCACGCTTTTTAATCCGCATGAATCTGATAAAAAATAAATACCAATAAACCTATTGACAAAATAGGTTTTATGGTGTAGTATACATGCAAAGCTTGAAAAAAGCAGCTTGAAAAGTATGTAAACTAAGATAGGAGATGTTAATATGGCAAAGAAAACACGTGAGGAAAGAGAATTCAAATTTGAGACCAAACAGCTGCATGTGGGACAGGAGGCATTTGATCCGGTAACAGATGCCAGGGCGGTTCCGATTTATCAGACCACTTCTTTCGTATTCCACAATTCACAGCATGCTGCTGACCGTTTTGCATTAAGAGACGCCGGCAATATCTACGGACGTCTTACCAATCCCACCGTAGATATCTTTGAGAGGAGAATTGCTGCTCTCGAGGGCGGTGTTGCAGCCCTGGCCGTTTCCTCCGGCGCGGCAGCAGTAACCTATGCGATTCAGAATATTGTTCTCGCCGGAGAGCATATCGTGGCTGCCAAGAACATTTACGGAGGAACCTACAATCTTCTGGCCCACACCCTGCCGGATTTCGGCATCACTGCCACCTTCGTAGATCCCCTGGATCCCTCAGCATTTGAGGCAGCAATCCAGGATAACACCAGGGCATTATACATTGAGGCACTGGGCAATCCCAATTCCGAGGTGACCAACATTGAGGCAATTGCGCAGATTGCTCATGCACATAACATTCCGCTGCTGATCGATGCCACATTTACCACACCATATCTGCTTCGTCCATTAGAGCATGGAGCTGACATCGTGATCCATTCTGCCACCAAGTTTATCGGCGGCCACGGAACCAGCATCGGCGGCGTGATCGTAGATGGCGGTAAGTTTGACTGGAAGGCCTCCGGCAAATTCCCGCAGCTTACCGAGCCCAACCCCAGCTATCATGGCATCAGCTTTGTGGATGCAGCTGGTCCTGCAGCCTATATTACAAGAATTCGTGCTATTCTCTTAAGAGATACCGGTTCCACACTCTCACCTGTCCACGCTTTTATCTTCCTGCAGGGGCTTGAGACCTTGTCATTAAGAGTGGAGCGCCATGTGGAGAATACTAAGAAGGTGATCGAGTATCTTAAGAGTCAGCCATTGGTAGAGAAGATCAATCACCCGTCACTGAGTGAAGATCCGGAACAGCAGAGACTGTATGCGGAGTATTTCCCCAATGGAGCCGGCTCAATCTTTACCTTTGAGATCAAAGGCGGCGAGAAGGAAGCAAAAGAGTTTATTGATAACCTGGAACTCTTCTCCCTGCTGGCCAATGTTGCCGATGTGAAGTCTCTGGTTATTCATCCTGCTTCCACCACCCATTCCGAGCTGAATGAGGAAGAGTTAAAGGATCAGGGTATCTATCCGAATACCGTACGTCTTTCTATCGGAACAGAGCATATTGATGATATCATCGAAGATCTGGATGAGGCATTTAAGGCGATCAGCTAGGAGTTATGCTTAAATAAATATCGAAACCGTATCATATATTATATTGTTATTATCAGGAGGTAATGAATCATGGCCATTTACAAAGGAACATTGGAACTGGTTGGCAATACACCATTAGTAGAAGTAGTTAACATTGAAAAAGAGCTTGATCTTAAGGCAAAGCTTCTTGTTAAGCTGGAATACTTCAATCCGGCAGGAAGCGTTAAGGATCGAATCGCCAAGGCGATGATCGAAGATGCCGAGGAGAAGGGCATCATCAAGGAAGGTGCCACGATTATTGAGCCCACATCAGGCAACACCGGCATCGGCCTGGCCGCAATCGCTGCAGCCAAGGGTTATAAGGCAATCCTCACCATGCCGGAGACCATGTCCGTTGAGAGAAGGAATATCCTTAAGGCTTACGGGGCTGAGATCGTTCTGACCCCAGGTGCCAACGGCATGAAAGGTGCCATCGCTAAAGCGGAAGAACTGGCTAAGGAGATTCCGGGAAGCTGGATTCCGGGACAGTTCATCAACCCGGCTAACCCGGCTATCCATAAGGCTACCACAGGTCCCGAAATCTGGGAAGATACAGAAGGTAAGGTAGATGTCTTCCTGGGCGGCGTAGGTACCGGCGGAACACTTACCGGTGTTGGCGAGTACTTAAAGGAGCAGAATCCGGATGTGAAGATCATCGCTATTGAGCCGGCCACCTCACCTGTTTTATCCCAGGGCAAGGGGGGCGCTCATAAGATTCAGGGTATCGGAGCAGGTTTTGTTCCGGATGTATTGAACACTGAGATTTATGATGAGATTTTCCCGGTTGAGAATGAGAAGGCCTTCGAGTATGGCAAGCTGATTGCCAAGACAGAGGGTATCCTTGTTGGTATTTCCTCCGGTGCTGCATTATATGCTGCTATCGAAGTGGCTAAGAGACCGGAGAATGAGGGCAAGACAATTGTTGTCCTTCTTCCGGATAATGGAGACAGATATTACTCCACACCATTATTCCAGTAGTCATTAAGTAATAAAGTAATATATATTTTTCTTCCTCCTCTTAGAATAGAATCCGGCAGGATTGATAAAGAACAGGTACGGAATTCTAAATCAATCTGCCGGATTTTGGTTCAGATAGTGTATTAATAAGTAAAAAAGGATAACAGATGGGTCCTGGAAAGCCTGTCTGTTATTCTTTTTTTATTCATCAGCGCAGCAGAATGTCTCCGTTGATGGAGGAGAGCCTCACATTCTGATAGGGCTTTTCTCCCAGAATCCCGCTGATCCAGGACACATTGCCCGGCTTGATCTTGATCTCCAGGCCCTCGATCTGGCTTGTGATGCTTCCTCTCTTGCTGATTCCATCCACCTTCATGCCGGTTCCCGTCGGGAGAACCAGCTCCATGGTTCCGTTCTGGGTATTACACTCCAGGACATTGTTCAGTGATTCAAAGGCGGCAAAAATAGGGGCGTTGGATGTTTCCAGCTTGGCACCTCCGCTGATGGATCCCACATAGATGGATCCTGAAACGGTATGGATATCTGTAAAACCGGTGGTCTGATCAATCTGAACCGGGCATACAGATGTGTTGACCCGTATCCGGGGAGCATCTATGGATTTGAATATTACAGAGCCCTCTCTGGCCTCAACCGCCAGCCGGTCTAAGGACCAGTTCTCCTCCGAGAGGATATGACCATACTGGCTGGACAGCTGAAGCTCCCCATGCCAGCTCTTCGGAAGGAATACCTCCACATAGCTGGCCTTATTCACCTCTTCCCTGCGGCCATGGCGGACCGTAGTCTTAAATCGGTTGGAGGTAACCTTTGCATAATACTCTGTGCCGGACAGGCCGTTGATATACTCCTTGATCACCAGCTGGTCATCCTCGGCAGATTTCAGAAGGATGGTCTCCGACTGGTAGCCGATCTGCAGGTCTTTTACTGTTCCAATGTCCAATGTGACGATATGGTCCGGCTCCTTTTGTGCAAAGATTTGTTCCGTGTTGATCTGTATGCTCATAATTCCACCTCTTACTGTATCTTGATTATGGTAACATTATAAAATACTATCTGCTTTGTGACAAGGAAAGAATAGACCCTATCCCTGCCATTTGCGGATACTTTTTTGGAAAGATATCTATGAGAAATAGCTGAAAATTATTATATTGTGTGGTAAAATAGAAAAGAAGTATATTATGAACCAGTATTAGAGGAGATGATTGATTGGAAAACAGGATCAATTATAAATACGAAGAGAGCAAAACCTCAAATCAGCTCATGGAGCTTATCGGTACAGGACTGTTTTCTACAGAGGAGATGAGAAAGACAGAGAAGGATATACAGCGACTGCTATCCTATTATCAGTGCGCCCTCATGGAGACAGAGACCAAGTTCCGGGTATTGAATGAAGCCTTCTCTCTTGAACATGAGCGTAATCCCATCAACACCATCCAGACCAGGCTGAAGACTCCCCAGAGCATTATTGAGAAGATGCGCAGGAGGAATTTTCCGCTGAATCTGGAGTCTATTGAGGAGAACCTGTTCGACATTGCCGGAATCAGGGCGGTTTGTTCCTTCGTGGATGATGTATATTTCGTGGCAAATTGCCTTAAGGAACAGGATGATGTGAAGATTCTTCAGGTGAAGGATTATATCAAGGAGCCTAAGGATAACGGATACAGAAGCCTTCATATGATCATCGAGCTTCCCATCTTCCTGCAGTCGGAGAAGAGGTTGATGAAGGTGGAGGTTCAGCTTAGGACCATTGCCATGGAGTTCTGGGCTAACCTGGATCACAAGATGCGTTATAAGAAGAACATTGACCCGGAGGTAGAGAAAAAAATTGCAGATGAACTCCTTCAATGTGCTCTCTTAAGTGCGGATCTGGATGAACGCATGCAGAATGTCAGGGGAATCATCGATAACGAGATTCTGTGAGCCCTTTTGTATATAAACATCAACTTGAAATTTGAGAGAAAAGATATTATTATAATAGACATTAAAGAAGAAACAGATAAAGAGAGGAAAGTACATGGGAATCGGATCATTTTTTGCTTCTCTGTTTCAGAAAGAACCGGAAGACCGGACTGAGATCAGAGAGCTGCATGTGGAGAAGGAACAGAAGGAGAGAGCCGGGCGAAAGCCGGTTTCCGGGGAACAGAAACCGAAACCGTCCACGGAGGGGAAGACTGAGATACCACCCAAAACAGAGCAGCCAGAACCGTCAGAGGAAGATAAGGCAAAGGCTGCCAGAAAAGAGTATAATCAGGCCAGGAAGGAGCTCTATCAACATCTGAATCGTACCATGAAGGTACTCTATGAAGCAGATCGTGCAGAAGGAATAGAGAGTCTTGCTGCTTTAGATGGACCCTCCGACAAGCTTGCCGGATATCTGCCCAGAATCATGGAAGACCTTCCGGATAATCTTAAAGATCTGCTTAATCCTTTTATTACAGAGGAGTTTCTGGCCCGGCCGGCAGGTCTTAAGGAAGCATTTCATGCTATGATGCTTCCCTTCTATCCAGCATATAAAAAAGAGTTTGATGAATTCAGATATAATACATGTCTTAACAGAGATGCCCTGGATCTTTTCCGCCGGCTGACCGGCCGCAAGTACCGGCTTGGATACCGGAACAATTATTCCAGCGGGACAGCTGCTTTTGAGTGGAAGAAGGACCGGTACAAGGTATATAATAAGGACGGAGTTCTGCTCTGTGATGGGGTATTTAAAGATGGTGCTGTCTGGGATGGATATGCCATTCTGGCCGGTGAGGATGTGGATGATCCCAACTGGAAACTGGTGAAGAAGGGCTTTTATAAGGAAGGAGAGTTCCGGGAGACAGCTGCAGAGTATGTCTACAGGAAAGCGGTAGGATTGGCTGATCGCTGAGAGAGTCAGGACTTAAATAACAGGTTGGTTCTTAGTGACTATAGGATAGTTGCTGAAGATATATTTAGGAGGAATATAATATGTTAGCTAAATTTGAAAAACAGTTGAGAGACAACAGACGCACCATCGTATTTACCGAGGGTAATGATTACCGTATCCAGGAGTCCGCAGAGAGACTGACCAGAAGTGATATCCTTGACGTTATCTTACTAGGTAATATAGAAGAGGTGAAGGCTTCTGCCGTGAAGAATAACTGTGACATCAGCAGATGCACCATCATTGATCCATTAGATTATGATGAGATCGATGCCATGGTGGCAGAGATGGTTGCCTTGAGAAAGGGTAAGATGACTGATGAGCAGGTGCGCAAGGCTCTGGAAGGTGCCAACTATTTCGGAACCATGCTTGTTAAGATGGGCAAGGCAGACTGCCTGCTGGGTGGAGCTACTTATTCCACCGCAGATACGGTTCGCCCGGCTTTACAGCTGATCAAGACCAAGCCCGGCAACAAGATCGTAAGCTCCAGCTTCGTTATGGTGAAGGGGGATGAGATCCTTCTCATGTCAGACTGCTCAATCAACATTTACCCCAATGAAGAAGAACTGGCTGAGATTGCAGTGGAGAGCGCCAAGACAGCGAAGATTTTCGGCCTTGAACCCAAGGTTGCCATGCTGTCCTACTCCACCATGGGATCCGGCAAGGGTGATACCGTGACAAAGATGGTCAATGCGACTGCAATCGCCAAGGAGATGGCTCCTGATGTGGATATCGATGGGGAGCTTCAGTTTGACGCCGCCATCTCTCCGGTAGTTGCAGGCATCAAGTGCCCGGATTCCCCCGTAGCAGGTAAGGCAAATGTTTTCGTATTCCCGGATATCAATGCCGGCAACATCGGATATAAGATTGCTGCCCGTCTGGGCGGTTACGAAGCCATCGGCCCCATCCTTCAGGGCATGAATGCACCGATCAACGACCTGAGCCGCGGATGCAATGCGGAAGAGGTTTATAAGATGTCTATCATCACTGCTGCCTTAAGCTGAGTGACAGCATCATATTATAATTCTTTTTCAGATTATTACATGGACAATATGTAGATAATTCGATATAATTATGATATGTGAGATGTGTTTAGCTGAAGACCTGACGATTTTGTCAGAAATAAGCTATAACTAATTGAGGAGTAGAGATTATGGGAAAGAATGTATTGGTAATCACAAGCAGTCCCCGCAAGGAGGGGAATACGAACACCATAGCCCAGGCTTTTGTAGCAGGAGCCCTGGCCTATGAGAACAAGGTTGAGGTATTTGATGCTTTCAGTGCCAATCTGGATGGATGTCATGGTGACGCCTCCTGTCATGAGCGTGGTTTTTGCGGATTGAAGGATGACGGCGTGAAGCTCCACGAGCTCATGTGCTGGGCAGATGTCCTGGTACTGGTATCCCCGGTTTACTGGAAGAGCTTTACCTCCTATATGAAGAAGGTCATCGACCGCTTCTATCCCTATGCAGCTCCCAAGCCAAGAGCTGCCTGCACAGTTAAGGAAACCTACCTGATTGCTGCAGCCGGACAGCCTGATGAGAGCATATTCAAGAATATGATCGAGGAGTTTGACTTTGTCAACACGCTCCTGGGCTTTGAGAAGAAAGGGGTTCTTCTGGCTCCGGGTCTCCAGGGACCGGATGAGGCCGGCAAGGATGAGTCCCTGCTCTTTAAGGCAGTGATGATGGGAGCCAAGATCTGATCGAATAATTACATACAAACCACCAGAGGGCTGTTTCGCTAAAACAGCCCTCTTTTCTCTGTATAAATCGTCAACTGTATTCCATCACGATCCGGCTGCCTTCCTCCCCTTCCTCTGCGGGGATGACATTAAGCTTTACCGGTACCCTGGATCTTACGGCGTCCACATGGGTGATAATGCCGATGCTGCGCTTCCTGGTCTGTAGATGTTCCAGGCTGGTCATCACCACCTCCAGCAGGTCGCTGTCCAGGCTGCCGAAGCCTTCATCCAGGAAAAACAGTTCAAGAGAGGCTCTGCCGTTTAACTGGATGGTGGAAGAGAGGGACAAGGCCAGGGCCAGGGAGGTGATAAAGGTCTCCCCTCCTGAGAGGGTGTCACTGGGTCGGAGATTGCCCCCGTTCTTGTTATCCCGGATGACAAACTCTGTGGCATCGTTGACTTCCAGACTGTAGTCACCTCCGGATATATCCGAGAGGATCCGGGAGGCTTCGATGGCGATGTACTTTAGCCTGGATTCAGCCATAAACTCGATAAATGTATTACCCTTAAAGAGGCGGGACAGCTCATTGATGAGGTCCTGCCGGTGGCTGGCGGCCTTCAGTTCAGAGTTCAGAGCCTGCTTTTTTTCGTACCGGCTTGTCAGGGATTCTATCTGGTGATTCAGCACGGTGATCCTGGAAGCAAGCTCTTCATTAAGTTCTGTGATCCTGCTGAGCTCGGCTCCTGCCTCTTCCCATTCCTGCCTGCTGCAGCTTCGGCCTGCAAGCTTTTCCTCAAGATACTTAAGCCGCTCTGAGGTATGGGCCAGCTTATTTAAGTATTCTTCGATAGCAGCTTCTTTTTCTTTGATTTTCTCATCGGTCAGATACCAGTCCCGGGGAGAGGATGCGTCATCAAATCCCAGAGCCCTGGCCTGCTTTTCTGCCAGGGCGAAAGCCTCAGCTTCATGTCCGGCCGCCTCCTCCTGCCTGCTGGTCATGGCAAGAACCTGGCTTTTAAGCTGCTGATTCTGAGATTCCAGCTGTTCTGTGGAGCTTTCCAGCCTGGTTTTTTCTTCCTCCAGGTCTTTCTGCTCCCGGAGCTTTTGTTCCAGCAAGGCCTGATGGTCGTCCTGGGGGGAGATTCCCGCCGGAAACTGACCCGCCTGTTCCTGGATGATAGCCTCATAGGAGCTTACTTCCCGTGCTGCTCCTTCAACCTCTATATCGGTGGATGCGATCAATTCCAGCAGGCTGCCTTTGCGGGTTTCCAGTTCCTCGAAAGCGGCCCGGCTTTTTTGTATCTTCTCCTGAACATCCTGTTCCTGTCTTTCCTTCTTTCTGATTTCCTCAAGAGCTTTGCTGCAGCTGTCAACTTTTAGATGGGTACGCAGAGACCGGATTTCCTCAAGAGTCCTGCTGAGCTCCTTATACATTTCCTTCTGTGCCTGATGGGACCGGTGGAAGGTATCCTGCCTGGTCTTAAGTTCTGCCTGGGAGGAGGACTGTCTTTCCAGGATTGACCGGATCTGCCTGCTTAATTCTTCCTGGCCAGAGAATTGGCCTGCATCTGCTCCTGCCAGGCCTGGCCCATCGGAAGCAGGGAAATCTTTTTTTTCCGGCAGGATTTTTTTCAGGGCCTCCAGATCATTGGCCAGGATCTCCTGAGACTGGGACAGCCTGCTCTGGTCTGTTCTGAGTTTCAGCTCCTTATCCCCGAGTTTTTTCTGTTTCTCTTCGTATTGGCGGATGAGATCATTCCGGTCTTTAACGGCTTCAGCTTTCCGCCTGGCTTCTGCTGCGGACTGGTCTGGCGAATCCTGACTGGCCGGGCCCTTAGTTAAATGGCCGGAATCCCTGTCGGTATGATGTACCTGTCCGCAGACCGGACAGATATCTCCATCTTTAAGGGAGGCCCTAAGGATGGAAGCCATGTGGTTTGTCCGACAGGCCTCCAGCAGGGAATCATTCTTCTCTCTATCTTCGATGAGCATGGACAGGGCTTCTTCCATCTGCCTGCCCTGCTTTTCCAGATCCTTTTGCCGGCATGCTCCGTATGTTTGTAAACCGGCGGCCTGCCTGAGGATGTCGGAGTGTCGGTTCTGACTTTTTTCCAGTAATCTTTTATCCTCTGAGGCTGTCTGTGACAATTTGTCGTAATGGGACCGCTTTTGACGATACTGTTCTTCTAAGATATGTCCTCTCTCCAGCTCGGCTCTTCGAAGGGGATCAGTCCTTAAGGACTCCAGTTCCTTGTCGAGAAGGGCCAGGTCCCTTTTGCGGGCTTCTTCCTCCTGAAAGATCTTCTCCTTTTCCCTGGCCAGTTTTTTCTGCCTTTTATTAGCCTCTGACCATGCCTTGTCAGCCTCAGCCTTTTTCTTCTGGCAGTTTGCGATGGCTTCTGCCAGCTTCAACGCCATGGAAAGCTGCTGGTTTGCCAGGGTAAGCTGGGGAAGGCGCCGGGTATACTCTGCAAGAAAGGTTTCTTTCTGCCGGTTAAGACTATCAAAGCTTTCCCGGACAGCAGCCTGTCTGTTCCGAAGTTCTTCCAGTTGGGCTGTGATCAGTCGGTGCTGGTTTTTTGCCTTCTCCGCCTGGTCCAGGATAGGCTTCAGCTGACCGGCCCTTCTGGCCCGGTCCAGCAGGGCCTTTTCTTCCTCATTTTTCTCCTGGCGGGACAGGAGATTCCCGTGCTCTTTTGCCAGGGGCTCATACTCATTAAGCAGGTCCCGGATATCGCTCAGTTCCTTAAAGTGGTCTGAGAGAGCCTTCTGCTCCTGACTGCCCTTTTCATAAGAGGCTTTGGAGAGAGTCAGCTGGTCCCGGCTTTTATTGATTGCTTCTTCAGTCACATCCTGATAGGATTTCAGTTCACCCTCAAGGTTGCTGATGGCAAGCTCCTGCTTGATCCGGGCTGCCGAAAGCTTGCGGTTCAGGTCCTCGCCATACTCCTCCAGGTGGAAAATCCGCTGCAGCATGCCCCGCCGCTCCCGGTTTTTCAGCTTCATGAACTCGCTGAACTGGCCCTGAGGAAGCACCACGGTCCTCATGAAATCGTCACTGTTTAAACCCAGCAGGTCCACACAGGCCTGGGTCACTTCGGTGGGAAGATCCTTTATCACCTGAGGTTCCTGGCCGGACAGACAGATCAGCTTGGCGCTGGTGTTGTGAACAGTCTTAGCTCCCTCTTTTCCCTGGTAGCGGAAGGATCGGCTGACCTGGTAAGTTTTCGTGGTCTCTGCGGAGATGGAAAATGTAAATACGACAGAGGCCTTTTTCTCATTTATGTTGACAAAGTTTTTGGTTGACCGGGGCAGCCTGGCGTAAAGGGCCAGGGTGATGGCATCCAGTATAGTAGATTTGCCGCTTCCGGTGGGGCCGAAGATACCGAAGAGGCCGTAGGAGGTGAGCTCGGAGAAATCAATGGTCTGCACTCCCCGGTAGGAGTTGATGCCTTCTATGGTTAAGCTTATTGGTCTCACTATTTGTCCTCCTCTCCCAGGATGTCCATCAGCAGATCAAGAGACTCGGGGTTCATCTCAAGGCCGAATCGCCTCCGGTAGAATTCCCGGACCAGATCCTCAAATGGCAGTTCTTCTGCCTCCCCCGGATTATACTGCTGAGTATCGTTTTCCCCATGGATCAGGGGACGGATGGAGAGTATATCCCCTTTCAGCTTTTTCATGGTCTTGATGTCTTCTTCGTGGATATATTCATTTGTTTCAATTTCAAGAAAAACCCAGCTGTCTTCTCCCTCATGAATCTGGCAGCGTTCGATGGCCTCGGACACACCTTTACAACGCCAGATTTCGATGGGTTTGTAGACAGGAAGGGGGATTTCCCGGATGAAGGGGGTATCCCCGGTAAGTTCGATTGCAAGAATCTGATTGGGATGATTGATCTCCCTCTGATTATAGTGTATGGGCGCCCCGCTGTAACGGGCCCGGGGCAGGCCGGGAACCTTCTGGGGCTTGTGGATATGGCCGAGAGCGATATAGTCTGCGTCCTCGGGGAATACTCCGCCTCCCACCATGTAACTTCCTCCTAAGGCAACACTTCTTTCCGATCCATCCGACACGGAATTCATGACAAACAGGTGACTGACTATGATGTGGAAGGCTTCCGGCCTGAAATGTCCGGCAAGATCAGCAAATATTGACCGGATCTTTTCTTCGTAACGTTCTGCCCTGGTCAGGTCTTCCTCCGTCTCATCAAGGAAGACTTCATTGAGCCTTTTTTCACTGGGGAAGGGAAGCAGAATGAGGTCTGCCTTTTCGCCCTTTAAGTCCATGTGGAGGTATCCCGGACCGCTTTCCGTGACATTTCCTGCCCCGTAACTTCCCTCCGGGACGACTGAGCCGGGAGTACCGGCCATGATGATTCCATGATCTCTGGCAAGAGGTCCGGAGGCAGTCAGCCGGTCCGGATTGTCATGATTGCCTGCGATGATTACAGTGACGCAGGCTCCATTCCTTGACAGCTTTTTTAAGGTATCGTAGAAAAGCTGCTCTGCGTAAGCCGGAGGATTATAGCTGTCATAGATATCCCCGGCAATCAGGATAAGGTCGGGCTCCTCCTCACCGCAGATCCGGACAAAATCCTCAAGAAACAGCTTCTGCTCCGGGAGGCGGCTGCGGCCTTCTATATTTTTTCCAAGATGCCAGTCGGCAGTATGGATGATTTTCATGTGATAACTCCTCTATAATCCGTGGGGATTTATTGTGACAAAGTAATGTATATCATCTGGAATGCATTGTCATAAAAGATTGCTCTTATGGAATACAGGCTTGACAATCTGCTGAAAACTATGGTGTAATAGCCTCATGAGACTATGGTGTAATAGTATCATGAAAACAGTAGCACGGGATACTCATTTTTGCAACATCAGCGCGAATCCTCTGTTTGATTCGCGATTTACTGCTGTCAGCAAGTGCTGTTGCAGACAGAAGAAGAAAGTAATTCTGATATATAGATAGGAGACGACATGAATCATTACCTGGATATAGACGACGAACTTTTCAGAGCGATACAAAACCATGAGATAAGCCAGATCAGTCTTGAACAGGACCTGTTCTCATCTCAGGTGAAGGTGGGCGATGAGTTAAAGCTCTATCACCCGGGAGATCCTGCGGAGGCCTTGAGGGTAGAAGTGGATAAGGTGGAAGAGGATTCCGGCAAGAGGATGCTTAAGCTGCAGATTACACTCACAGAGTGGCTTTTTCAGATTGAGACTGACCTGGACCACCAGCTTCAGGATGAAAACAGCTGGTTTTAATTAATTTTGCAGGATTTCCACCATTCACATGGGACACTTGATGCAGAGAAGCCTGTAATAGTCTATCTTTTTTGCTGCAGCATATAAAGGTAGGAATACCGTGTGGTATCCGATAAGCTGTATCCGAGGTCAATAAGGATGGCCTCGATTCTTTTCAGGGCTGCTTCTTTTTGGGATTCATCCTCCACCAGGATTTCCAGCTCAAGAAAGGATCCAAGATCCCGGACCTGGTCCAGGCAGGCATGGATGTCATCCCTGTGATAATACATGCGCAGCTTTATCACCGGGGCCAGCTCTTCATAACCGAGGCTGATCAGAAGCTCTTTCATGATATCCGGATCCCCTACTGTAGTCTCCAGTTCCTTTCTTGTCATTGAGACGGAATCCAGCTTGGGACCCTTATAGGTGATCACAGTCTCTGCCCTGTTTCTGGTCAGGTTCTCGCTGGTTCTTATACGCAGGGCTTCATCCGTTTTTCTGAAATCGTGTGACGGATTGTTAAAATATATATCTGATTCCTCTACCACATCACCGGTTTTAAAATTCATCTTCACGAGTGCCCTCTCTGCAGCCGGCAGGCTCTTAAGGGGAAGCTTGATCTCAACTTCAATCATGGGAATATCCTCCTGAGTTTTCTTTAACCCTCCCCTTCCTAAAGAGGAGAGGCCATCCTCTTCTTAAGTATAACATATTTCCTGATCCTTCAAAACCCCATTCCGGCCTGACAAAGCCCTCGAGCCCTTCTTCAATATTGTAAGCAAAATGACATACATTTTTTTGTCCGAAGGGATTAATTTATGATAAAATAAGATTAATAAGGGCCATATGGTATCCGGATTACTATACGATAACATGCCGGTTTTCGTGACCGGCGGATTGGAGCTTGTCTATGAAACGAAGAAAATTGAACAGATTCTTTATCTATCTGTTCCTCCTGCTGCTGGCAGCCAGCTGTGTGGGCCTGATTATCTGTGATGTTCAGGGGATACAGTATGCAAACTATGTGCTGGCAGGTGCAATTCTGCTTTTTACCCTCCTGGTCTTTCGCTTTTTCCAGATTGACGGGTCTCATTACAAGAGAAAGATGAATAAGGCCAAGGAGAAGAACCGGCTGCTTTTTGCCATGGTGCCGGAGCTTTTTACGGAAGAACATCCTGATGAGTACAGGATGCAGGTGGATGGAGATCCCGGGGGAGAGTTCGGGATTGATAAAGGAAAAATCAAGAAGGATGTATTCCTTTCCCACATACATCCCCAGCACATTGACCGTTATAACAAGGCCTATAGGCAGATGCTGGCAGGTGCTGCCGTGACCACTGCCAACCTGGAGTGGAAGAATGCAGAAGGCCGCTATATCTGGTGTGATTATCATATGACGGCAGTTTATAATGATGAGGGACAGATTGAGCGGATCATGGGCGTTCTTGTGAGCAGTGACCGTAAGATCAGGGATGATGTCAAATGTCAGCAGATCACGGAGGCCATGAAGAAGGTTTACAGCCGCATTATCTCTCTGGATCTGAACACAGGCCGCTATGAGTATCTCCTGAGTGATGATCTGGTTTATTACAATTATGATAAGGCCGGCGATTTCCGCCAGATCAACGAGAATTATATTGATAACTATGTGAAGGAGGACTACAGGGAGAGCCTGAAAGAGATTCTGGATGTGGCTTACCTGGCCGACCATCTCTCTGAAGAAAAGCCCGGTCTCCGCTTTAAATATCTGAAGAATACAGAGGAAGAAGAGTGGGAGATTGTGGAGGCCATCCATATGGGCACAGAGAAGGGAAAGGCATCCCAGGCATTGATCACGGTAAGGGACCTGTGATTTTCCTGATATCCTGTTGACCGAATATAGTTTTATATTGTATACTCGAAAAGAAATTCCAGATGGTATTAGAGGAGGAATTAATATGCAGATGATATCCATTGAACAGGAACTTAAGAACAATACCTATCCCGGACGGGGCATCATCGTGGGACGGTCTGCCGACGGGACCAAGGCAGTGACGGCATATTTTATCATGGGCAGGAGTTCCAACAGCCGCAACCGCATTTTTGTGGAGGATGGTGAGGGCATCCGCACTCAGGCATATGATCCTTCCAAGCTAGAGGATCCCAGTCTCATCATCTATGCCCCGGTAAGGGTTCTGGGCAATAAAACCATAGTGACTAACGGGGATCAGACAGATACCATCTACGAAGGCATGGATAAGCAGCTGACCTTCGAACAGTCCCTGCGGTCCAGGGAGTTTGAGCCGGATGCACCCAACTATACACCCCGAATATCCGCAGTGATGCATGTGGAGGGAGGCAGATACAGCTATGCCATGTCCATCTTAAAGAGCAACAATGGCAATCCCGACTCCTGCAATCGTTTTACATTTGCCTATAATGACTGCCCGGCAGGGGAAGGACATTTTATCTCTACCTATCTTCACGATGGCAATCCTCTTCCGAGCTTTGAGGGTGAGCCTAAGCTGCTGGCTGTACCGGATGACATGGATGCCTTTGTGGACCTGCTCTGGGAGAGCCTCAATGAGGATAACAAGGTTTCCCTCTTTGTCCGCTATATTGATATAGCGACAGGAGAGTACACATCTAAGATTATCAATAAAAATACTTAATAGAAAGGACTTAGCGATGAAAGAATTAGAATTAAAATATGGCTGCAACCCCAATCAAAAGCCTTCCCGGATATACATGGAAGAGGGAGAGCTTCCCATCACCGTATTAAACGGCAAGCCGGGCTACATTAATTTCCTGGACGCTTTTAATGGCTGGCAGCTGGTCAGTGAGCTGAAGAAGGCCACAGGTCTTCCCTCTGCAACTTCATTTAAGCATGTTTCACCGGCCGGTGCCGCAGTGGGCCTGCCCCTTTCCGATACCCTGGCTAAGATATACTGGGTGGATGACCTTGGCGAGCTTTCTCCCCTGGCCTGTGCCTATGCCAGAGCCAGAGGTGCTGACCGTATGTCTTCCTATGGCGATTTTATCTCCTTATCCGATGTGTGTGATACAGCCACCGCCAGGATGATCAAGAGAGAGGTTTCCGATGGCGTGATTGCTCCGGGCTATGAGCCGGAAGCCCTGGAAATCTTAAAGACCAAGAAGAAGGGCAATTACAATATCATCCAGATTGATCCGGATTATGTGCCAAAACCCCTGGAGCGCAAGGAAGTCTTCGGCATCACCTTCGAGCAGGGAAGAAATGAACTTAACATCGATGACGCCTTCTTTGCCAACATCGTCACCGAAAACAAGGAGCTGACCGACCAGGCAAAGATTGACCTGGCTATCTCCATGATCACATTAAAGTATACCCAGTCTAATTCCGTATGCTACGTAAAGGACGGACAGGCCATCGGCATCGGTGCAGGTCAGCAGTCAAGGATTCACTGTACCCGTCTTGCCGGTCAGAAGGCCGATAACTGGTGGCTGCGTCAGTCTCCCAAGGTAATGGGACTTCAGTTTAAGGAAGAGATCGGCCGGGCCAACCGGGATAATGCCATCGACGTCTACATGGGAGATGAGTACATGGATATTCTGGCTGATGGCGAGTGGGAGAAAATCTTCACTGTGAAGCCGGAAGTATTTACCAGAGAAGAGAAGAGGGCCTGGCTTGATCAGCTTACCGATGTATCTCTCGGATCCGATGCCTTCTTCCCCTTCGGCGATAACATTGAGCGGGCAAAGAAGAGCGGGGTAAAATATGTGGCCCAGCCAGGCGGATCCATCCGCGATGACAATGTGATCGAAACCTGCAACAAGTACGGCATGGTCATGGCCTTTACAGGTCTGAGATTGTTCCACCATTAATTCTTAAGACTTTTATCCTGTCTTTGCAGATATTGCAAAGGCAGGATTTTTCGATTATATGTCCGGCCTCAAAGCAGGGAACAATTCCGTCTACATGAAGAGAAGAAAGGGAGAAAATATGAGGAAAGATAAGTTTATAGCAGCAGGTCTTTCGCTGCTGATGACAGCTGCTTTTGCCCTGACCGGCTGCGGCGGAACAGGCGGCCCGGGGGAGAGCAGAGGGGCTGACGAGGCAAAAACCTACAAGGTAGCTATCGTCCAATATGTGGACGATGCTTCCCTTAACCAGATTGAATCCAACATTGAGGCAGAGCTTGATGCGAAGGGTGAGGAGCTGGGTGTAGTGTTTGACTATGAGGGATATACCTTCAACGGCCAGGCAGATTCCGCTACCATGGATCAGATTGCCGCTGAGCTGATTGCAGATCAGGTGGATGTGATAATACCCATCGCCACACCGGCAGCTCTTGCCATGCAGTCAGCCACCGCAGATCATCCCATTCCGGTGGTATTTGCTGCCATCTCAGACCCGGTGGGGGCAGGTGTGGTTGATTCCATGGAGGCTCCGGGAGCCAATATCACCGGAGTCAGTGATGCCCTGGATACAGAAGCTGTCTTAAACCTTATGCTGGCCTCCAATCCGGATGTCAAGAAGGTTGGTCTTCTCTATGATAAGAGCCAGGATGCCTCCACCGCAGCGATTGCCGCAGCAAAGGAATTCCTGGATGGGAAGAGCATCGATTATGTTGAAAAAACAGGAACCACCGATGATGAGGTAAGCCTGGCTGCAGATGCCCTGATAGCTGAGAAAGTGGATGCAGTATTTACCCCTACCGACAACACCATCATGACGGCTGAGCTTGCCATCTACGGGAAGTTCATCAAGGCCAGAATCCCCCACTATGCAGGTGCGGACTCATTCGCCTTAAACGGTGCCTTCTGCGGGTATGGCGTGAACTATCAGGATGTCGGCAGGGAGACGGCCGATATGGCAGCGGATGTGCTGGTAAAGGGCGCAGACCCAGCAAGCACACCGGTTAAAACCCTGAATAATGGTATTGCCACCATCAATACTGAGACAGCAGAAGCCATCGGAGCAGACTACAGTGCATTTGCTGATATGTGTGAGGAAGTCATTGAGACAGTGACCAGGCAGGAGTTTGATGATTGATTAAGGAGGGCTGTTTTAGTTGGACAGCCCTTTTTTACAGGCAGAGGCTGTCCAGCTGCCCGAAAAACTCCGGGTAGGATACATCCACGCAGTCACTGTCTGTGATCACGGTTTCTTCATCAGCGTTAATTCCGGCTATGGCAAAGGTCATGGCAATCCGGTGATCAAGAGCGCATTCAATCCTGGCCCCGTGAAGGACAGGGAAGAAGCCCGGATCCTGGCGGCTGTTGATGATAAAGCCATCCTCAGTGGGGATGATGTCGGCACCCATGGCCTTTAAGTTTCTGCTGACGATCTCAATACGGTCGGATTCCTTGACCCGAAGTTCATGAGCATCACGGATGATGGTCTTCCCGTCTGCAAAACATGCCATGAGGGC
The DNA here is from genome assembly GCA_017459345.1 of Eubacterium sp. Lineage (GTDB taxonomy): Bacteria > Bacillota > Clostridia > Lachnospirales > Lachnospiraceae > Anaerobutyricum. The sequence goes on along the minus strand of JAFUDC010000105.1, from coordinate 13,478 downwards.
AATGACCGGGAGTTCATCGATCAGAGTCGGGATGATATCGCCTTCGATTACTGTCCCCTGTAAATCAGAGCTTTTTACAATCAGGTCTGCCACCGGCTCACCGCCGGCTTCCCGCCTGTTTTTGTAGCGGATATCCCCTCCCATAGATTCGCAGACCTTAAGGATGCCTGCCCGGGTCTCGTTGATTCCCACGTTTCTTATCTCTATCTCGGAATTGGGAGTGATCAGACCTGCCACGATAAAATAGGCGGCAGAGGAGATGTCTCCCGGTATCTCAATGTGCTTGCCGTGAAGAGCTTTCCCCGGGACAAGGGTGCAGGTGGTTCCTTCTGACCTTACATCCGCACCGAAGGATCTGAGCATCCGCTCGGTATGATCCCTGGATAAGGCAGGCTCTGTCACACTGGTCTCTCCATCAGCATAGAGACCGGCCAGGAGGATGCAGGATTTGACCTGAGCCGAGGCCACCGGTGAGTTATAGTGGATAGCCTTTAAGGGGTGACCCTTGATTAAGAGAGGGGCACAGTCATTCTCCTTTAAGCTTCTGATATCCGCTCCCATCATGGTAAGAGGGGATATAATCCTCTTCATGGGTCTGGTGTTCAGGGAAGCATCTCCACTGAGAACGGATGTAAAGTTCTGTCCGGCCAGGATGCCGGAGATCAGTCTGGTGGTGGTTCCGCTGTTTCCCACATCCAGAATCTCAACCGATTCCTTAAGGCCATGAAGACCTTTCCCGTGAACCGTGATCAGGTCATCTGTCTCCTCAATCTCAATCCCCATCCGGCGGAAGCAGTCGATGGTGGACAGGCAGTCCGCCCCCTTAAGAAAGCCGTGGATGGTGGTATCTCCCTGGGCTAATGCCCCGAACATGACCGCCCGGTGACTGATGGATTTATCTCCAGGAACCGTTACGGTTCCTTTTACAAATGGTGTTCTGGTTAATGTTCTCATAGATTCTCCTTTTACAGCGCATGCTTTTTGCTCCCGCATGGTTCTGAATAACATAATACATTCATAATCTGGATGTGTCAAAATAAATTGTGATTATTTTCTCAAAATATCTTCTGGCAAAATCCCAAATCGCCCCTTGTATTAGGACTTGATTTTTGGTAGAATAGAAACGTGGCTGTTCTGACCTTGATTATAATACTGCTTAGCTTAAACATCGTAAAAAGGGGAAGAGCCATGATTGGTAGTAGTTCGAACAGGCTGTTATCCTGACAGCCGATTACGATATGTACCATGAGAAAGTATTTATAAATTAATGGGAGGAACTGATTTATGAACGTTTATGCAACCGATAAGATTAGAAACGTTGTTTTACTTGGACACGGTGGTTGTGGTAAGACATCTTTGATTGAGTCCATGGCATTTTCCACAGGTATTATCAAGAGAGTAAGAACAGTAGCTGAGGGTGGAACTGTCAGTGATTATGATAAAGAAGAGATTAAGAGAAAGTTTTCTATTCAGGCTTCAGTGATTCCTCTGGAAGTTGACGGCGTGAAGGTGAACATACTTGATACTCCCGGTTTATTTGACTTTGCCGGTGAAGTATATGAAGCTTTAAGCGTTGCAGATGCAGCGGTTATCGTAATCAACGGCAAGTCCGGGGTACAGGTAGGTACCAGAAAGAGCTTCGACTTCTGTGAGAAGAGGGGCATTCCGGTAATCGTATATATCAGCAATGTGGAAGATGAGCATGTAGATGCCAACGCTATCGTAGAAGAGCTCCGTGACAGTTACGGAAACAAAATCGTTCCTTTCCATATGCCTCTGAAGGAAGAGCATGACTTTAAGGGCTTTATCAATATCGTCAAGATGCTGGAGTGTACTCTTAAGGCAGATGGAAGCTTTGATGAGAAGGTTCTTGAGGAGGGCGAGAACGATGATCTTGATTCCTTCCGCATGGAGCTCATGGAAGGTGTTGCCGAGACAGATGAGGACCTGATGGAGAAGTTCTTCGCTGAGGAGCCTTTCACCGATGAGGAGATCAAGAACGCCATCGTTACATCTGTTGCAAGCCGTGACCTCATGCCGGTAATCTGTGGTGCCATCAGCAATGATTACGGCGCTAACGTTCTTCTTCATGACATGGTGAAGTATTTCTCCGCACCTGGCAATGTGGAAGGCCAGCTTACCGGAGTGAAGACCAAGTCCGGTGAAGAAGTAACTGCTTCCTTTGATGTCAGCAAGCCGGTCAGCGCTTATGTATTCAAGACCATCGCCGATCCTTTCGTAGGACGTTTCTCCCTGGTTAAGGTAGCTGATGGTGTGCTTAAGTCTGATTGCTCTTTATATAATGCAGACAAAGAGACAGAGGAGCGTATCGGTAAGCTCTATGTTCTCCGCGGAAAAGAGCAGATTGAGGTCAGTGAGCTGAATGCCGGTGATATCGGTGCCATCGCCAAGCTGTCTGAGACCAAGACAGGTGATACCTTATCACCCAAGGCTGACCCGATTGCATTCAATAAGGCTGCTATGCCTGAACCATTTACCTTTATGCGCTATGTCACCAAGGCTAAGGGCGATGAGGACAAGGTTTCCACTGCTCTTAAGAAGCTGATGGATGAGGACCTTACTTTAAGAGAAGAGAATGATAAGGCAAACCGCCAGATGCTTCTCTACGGTCTGGGCGACCAGCATCTTGAGATTGTCAGAAGCAAGCTGGCTGACAGATATAAGGTTGAGATCGATCTTGTTAAGCCCAAAGTAGCTTTCAAGGAGACTATTCGCGGTAACTTTGAAGTACAGGGCAAGTACAAGAAGCAGTCCGGCGGACATGGTCAGTATGGTGATGTAAAGATGACCTTCGAACCTTCAGGAGACCTGGAGAATCCTTATGTATTCGAGGAGAAGATCTTCGGCGGTGCTGTTCCAAAGAACTACTTCCCGGCTGTTGAGAAGGGTATTGCAGAGTCCTGCCAGAAGGGTCTGCTTGCAGGTTATCCTGTAGTAGGCGTTAAGGCTACTCTGATCGATGGTTCCTACCATCCGGTAGACTCCTCCGAGATGGCCTTCAAGATGGCTGCCATCACAGCCTTCAAGAATGCTATCCCCAACTGTAAGCCGGTTCTCCTTGAGCCGATCGTTAACCTGAAGGTGGATGTATTAGACGCCAACACCGGTGATGTTATGGGTGATCTGAATAAGCGCCGCGGCCGTATCCTCGGCATGAACCCGCTTCCGGGCGGAAGACAGGAGCTGGAAGCAGATATTCCGCTGGCAAGTCTTGTAGGATATTCCACAGACTTAAGATCCATGACAGGTGGAAGCGGTGAGTTCTCCTATGAATTCAGCAGATATGAACAGATGCCTGCAGATGCACAGGAAAAGGTGCTCAAAGAGGCTGAGGCTGAGAAGGAGAATGAAAAATAATTATGATCAATAAGGCGATTGCATTTGCGACCAAGGCCCACAGGGGACAGGTTCGCAAGGGGACACATTTACCATATATATTTCATCCCATGGAAGTGGGCATGATTGTTGCCCGAATGACGGATGATCCGGAGATCATTGCCGCAGCGGTACTCCACGATACGGTGGAGGATTGCGAGATGGTTACCATAGATGTGATCCGCGAGGAATTCGGTGAGCGGGTTGCCTCCATGGTATGCGCCGAGAGCGAAGATAAGGCACTTTCCTGGGAAGAACGAAAACGTAACACGCTTAAGCATCTGGAAGAAGAGACAGTACAGGGAGTGAAGCTCATCGCACTTGGAGACAAGCTGTCCAATGTACGTTCCCTCCATCATGATTATGAATGTGTGGGAGAGGAGCTCTGGGATCGCTTTAATATGAAGGATAAGAGCAAGCAGGGATGGTATTACCGGGGACTTTGTCAGTCCTTGAAGGACCTGGAGGATTATCCGGAGTATGAGGAGTTCTGCCTTATGGTAGATCATGTGTTCAGAGATGTAGTTGTAGATTTTGATCCGGTAAGATAATGAGTAAAGGGCAGATGCCATATTGATATGGTGTCTGCCTTTTTTGCGATTCAACTATTTTGCACACGATTAAGAACAATAAAATGGCTGATTTCAGTTGCATCAATCGAAAATATATGTTATTATTCTTTCTGTTGCATACAAATGTGTTTCGGTGGCAAACATATAGCCGGTTTAGTCTCTCCCTTTCTCAGATATATGGTGCGGCATGGCTTCACTGTATCTGCTTCATGCAGGAAGTAAAAGGGACGTAAACCGTATTTTTAGAGGAATACCATGAATAAGGGATTCAAATACTATATGGTTCATGAGAAGGCTTTACCCGAAGTCCTGAAAAAGGTGGCCCAGGTCAATACTCTGCTGAGTTCAGGCAGGGTGGAGAAAATCCAGGAGGCCATAGACCTGGTGGGTATCAGCCGGAGTTCTTATTATAAGTACAAGGATGATGTCTTCCCCATTCATGAGAAGATTGAGGGGAAGACGATTACTTTCGTGATGGAGATGGAAGACCAGCCCGGATATCTGTCCAATGTCCTAAAGGCCGTGGCTGACTGTCAGGCCAATGTGCTGTCTATTCACCAGAGCATCCCGGTCAATCATATTGCCCTGATCACCTTGAGTGTACTGGTTCTGTCCATCACGGCAGATGTGTCAGAACTGTTTGAGAAGATCAGAGGAGCCCCGGGGATCCATCATCTGAAGATAGTGTCGGCAGAGTAAATTATAGTCGGAAAATAGCATGCGTTATTTATGGGAGGATAAAGATGGTTAAGGTTGCGGTGCTGGGATATGGCACAATTGGAAAAGGCGTGGTAACTGTACTACAGACCAATGCAGATTCTATTGAGAAAAAAGCAGGAGAAAGAATAGAAGTGACGAAAATCCTTGATCTTCGGGAATTCCCCGGAGACCCCAATGAGGATAAGGTTGTTCATGATTATGAACTGATTAAGAATGATTCGGATATTCAGGTTGTGGTTGAGTGTATGGGTGGTCTTGAGCCGGCCTATACATTTGTCAAGACTGCCCTGCTGCAGGGCAGAAGCGTGGCCACATCCAACAAGGAGCTGGTGGCCAAACACGGGGCAGAGCTGATTGCCATCGCCAGGGAAAAGACCAGCAATTTTCTTTTTGAGGCCAGTGTCGGCGGCGGTATTCCCATCATCCGCCCGCTGATCTCCAGTCTTTCTGCCGATGTCATTGAGGAGATTGCCGGTATCCTGAACGGGACCACCAATTATATGCTTACCAGGATGGAAGAAGAAGGAGCTGATTTTGACGAAGTATTGAAAGAGGCTCAGGCCAAAGGATATGCAGAGCTTCATCCGGAAGCAGATATAGAAGGCTGGGATGCCTGCCGCAAGATTGCCATTCTCACCTCCCTGGCATATGAGAGGCAGGTTGATTTTGAGGATATTCCCACAGAGGGGATCACTAAGATATCCGCAGAGGACTTCCTCTATGCCAGAAAGCTTGGCATGGCCATCAAGCTGATTGGACAGAGCTACGAAAAAGGTGGAAAAGTCTATGCCAGAGTTGCTCCCATGCTGATTGCGGGAGAACATCCCCTTGCCCCGGTGCGGGACGTATTCAATGCGGTCTATGTTCACGGCAATATGGTGGATGATCTCATGTTCTACGGCAGAGGAGCAGGAAGCCTGCCCACAGCCAGTGCCGTAGCTGCCGATGTTGTGGATGCTGTAAAACATTTAGGGAAGAATGTGAAGATAAACTGGAATCCTGACAAGCTCATCCTGGGCGACAGCGGACAATCCGAGCGGAGATTCTTTGTAAGGCTTGCCGGAGACACTCCCGAGGAGAAGATTCAGGATATTTTTGGTCAGGTAGACTACATTTCCATCGAAGAAATCAGGGAGAAGGCATTCGTCACCGGAATCATGAAAGAAGAAGAGTTTGAAGAAGCGGTGAAGGATCTTGATGTGATTAATCGAATCCGCATGCATTAGAGGAGGAATAATATGCTAATCGTTAAGAAATTTGGCGGCACATCGGTCGGCAACAAGGAGAGAATATTCAATGTTGCCAGACGGTGTATCGAGGATTATAAAAAAGGACATGATGTAGTCGTGGTACTTTCCGCCATGGGTAAGTCCACGGATGAGCTGATTTACAAGGCAAAAGATATCAATCCCAACCCGTCCAAGCGGGAGATGGATATGCTGCTTACTACCGGGGAGCAGGTTTCTGTATCCCTGATGGCCCTGGCCATGGGAGCTCTCGGTGTGCCCTGCATCTCCCTGAATGCATTCCAGGTGGCCATGCATACAACCCACCGCTATGGCAACGCGCGGCTGAAACGAATCGATAATGACCGTATCCGCAACGAACTGGAACAGCGCAAGATCGTCATCGTGACCGGTTTCCAGGGCGTGGATAAGTACGATAATCTGACCACTCTGGGCAGGGGGGGCTCAGATACCACTGCAGTTGCCCTGGCTGCTGCCCTCCACGCTGATGCCTGTGAGATATACACTGACGTTGATGGCGTATACACAGCTGATCCCCGCCTGGTAAAGGGGGCAAGGAAGCTTGATGTCATCACTTACGATGAGATGCTGGAGCTGTCCACCCTGGGTGCCGGTGTTTTACATAACCGGTCCGTGGAGCTGGCAAAGAAGTATGGGGTACAGCTGGTTGTCAGGTCCAGTCTGAATGAGAATGAAGGTACGATTATTAAGGAGGATACAGGCATGGAAAAAATGCTGGTAAGCGGTGTGGCCGTAGATAAAAATGCAACTAGAATCGCAGTGATCGGATTAAAGGATGAGCCGGGAGTTGCCTTCCGTCTCTTTGATGCACTGGCAAAATATAATATCAACGTGGATATGATTCTTCAGTCTGTGGGTCGTGACGGAACCAAGGATATCTCCTTTACTGTTGAGGAGGATGTGGCTGACGATGCCGCCGCTGTTCTGGAGAAACATTTCCCCAAGAGTCAGTACAAGGAGATCAAGATGAAGCGGGAGGTGGCAAAGCTTTCCATTGTGGGAGCCGGCATGCAGACCAACCCGGGTGTTGCCGCATCTATGTTTGAGGCACTTTATAATGTGGGCGTCAATATCAGCATGATTTCTACTTCTGAGATCCGCGTCACCGTTCTGATTGATGAAAAGTACGTGGATGTTGCCATGAACGCTGTCCATGATAAGTTTTCACTGGCTGACTGACAGAAAGAAGGAACTGATATGAGTATATTAGAGGGAAAACAGCCGGAGAAGGTATTTCATTACTTTGAGGAAATATGCAGCATTCCTCACGGATCAGAAAATGTAAAACAGATCAGCGATTACCTGGTGGACTTTGCAAGACAGAGAGGTCTCAAATATCGCCAGGATGAAAAGCTGAATGTGATCATCTGGAAGGAGGCATCGGCCGGATATGAGGATTCTGCTCCGGTCATCCTTCAGGGTCATATGGATATGGTGGCTGTCAAGGACCCGGATGTGGATAAGGATATGGAGAAGGAAGGCCTGGATCTGGCCATAGACGGCGATATGCTTTACGCCAGAGGCACCTCTCTGGGAGGAGATGACGGCATCGCTGTTGCCTACACATTAGCCGTTCTTGATGATGATACCATACCCCATCCCCCCATCGAGGCGGTGATCACCACTGATGAGGAGATTGGGATGCTGGGGGCTGACTATCTTGATACCTCCGATTTAAAAAGCCGTATACTCCTCAATATCGACTCGGAGGATGAGGGGATTTTCACTGTCAGCTGTGCCGGAGGGGCAACAGCTATCTGCTCTATTCCCGTTGAGAGGGAAGAAATTCGCGCAGAGAAGCTGATCCTCAGACTTTCCGGTCTGGCCGGCGGCCATTCCGGCGAAGAGATTGGCCGGGGAGGTCTGAATGCCAACACAGCCCTGGGCCGTATCCTCTATACCCTGTCTGATTCCATGAATATCCGGCTGGTTGATGTCCGGGGTGGAGAGAAGGATAATGCCATCCCCATAAGCAGTGAGGCAGTCATCGCCCTGCCTGGGGGACAGGCTGACCGGGCAATGGATCTCATGGAGGACGTCTTTGCCGTCCTGAAGGAAGAATACGGATCCCTGGAGCCGGATATGGAGCTCGATATGGGTGTAACCGGTGAGGAAGAGGTGGTATGCTTTACTGCTGCTGCCAGCCGTGCAGTGGTTTCTGCCCTCATGGTACTTCCAAACGGCGTGATCCGCATGAACCCGGATATGAAGGACATGGTGCAGACCTCCCTGAACCTGGGAATTCTTCGCACAAGTCAGGACCAGGTATCCATAACCTATTCTGTAAGAAGCTCCAGCGAGACGGAAAAGGAGAATCTGATCGAGAAAATAGATGCAGTCATCCAGCTTGTGGGAGGCAATATCAAACTGACGGGATCCTATCCCGGATGGGAGTACAGACCCGAGTCACATCTTAGAGACACTATGGTGGAGGCTTACCGCCTGCTCTACGGGGAAGACCCTGTGGTGGAGGGAATCCACGCGGGCCTGGAGTGCGGACTTTTCGCTGCCAAGATGCCGGGCCTTGATGCCATCTCCTTCGGACCGCAGATGCAGAATATCCACACTACGGGCGAGCGGCTGAGTATCGAAAGCACCAGAAGAACCTGGGATCTGCTGCTGAAAACCCTGGAAATGTTAAAATAAATGTTAAGCTATGAGTTTAAAAGAAGGGTCAATTTAAAAAGTAAATGCAACTTTAAAAAATCGTAAAAAAATCGTAATTAATTCTTTTCATCTGTTCAAAATTGTGATATACTTTAAAATACCCTCGTTTAACAGAAAGGAGGCTGCCGTGAAACGACAAGATTATTTATCCTGGGACGGATACTTTATGGGAGTCGCACTCCTGTCCGCAGAGAGAAGCAAGGATAATAATACTCAGGTGGGAGCCTGCATTGTCAGCCCTGAGAACAAGATTCTCTCCATGGGCTATAATGGCATGCCTACCGGCTGCGATGATGACCGCATGCCCTGGGAGCGCAAGGGTACACCCTTAGATACCAAGTATCTCTACGTTTGTCATGCGGAGCTGAACGCCATCCTCAATTACGGCGGCGGCTCTCTTGCGGGAGCCCGGATCTACACCACCCTCTTTCCATGTAATGAATGCACCAAGGCCATTATTCAGGCTGGCATCAAAGAGGTGATCTATTATTCCGACAAGTATGCGGATACGGATTCCACCATAGCCGCAAAAAGGATGTATGACATGACGGGGGTGAAGTACCGGCAGTATCAGATGGAGGGGAAGGATGTAACCCTGCATGTCTGATTTCATAAAGACTCGTTTTTTACAGGCTGCTTCTAAGTGGCAGCCTTTTAAATCATTATTTTATACAGGAATCTGCTTGACAGTCGCATATTTTAGTGGTATAGTGTTCAAGGTTATGTTATAACTGATGGAGAAGCAGAGTGTCCACTCTCACCTTAGCACGAGCGAGTGACTTGGGTTTATATCAGGTAATAATAACGGTAGTGGTCTATCGATATTATTATGGGATTCAGGTGGATAGTCATGCGACTATCTTTTATTTTTTCATAGGTCATTCTCCCATGGTCTATGAAGACTCTATTTACTTAATTCATTATGGAGGTGTACTGCTATCAACGATTTGATGATTAATGAACAGGTAAGAGACAGAGAGGTTCGTCTGATCAGTGAATCAGGAGAACAGCTCGGTATTATGTCAGCTAAGGAAGCGATGAAGATTGCCAGGGCAGCAGAGCTTGACCTTGTAAAGATTGCTCCCCATGCTAAACCGCCTGTATGTAAGATTATTGATTACGGAAAGTACAGATATGAGCTCGCCCGTAAGGAGAAGGAAGCCAGGAAGAAGCAGAAGACCATCGATGTCAAGGAGGTCAGGCTTTCTCCCAATATTGATAAGAACGATCTGAATACCAAGATCAATCAGGCTCGTAAGTTCCTCTCCAAGGGAGATAAGGTGAAGGTTACTCTTCGCTTCCGCGGAAGAGAGCTGGCTCATGTTAATTCAAGCAAGGTGATTCTTGATGAATTTGCCAAGCAGCTTGAAGACTGTGCAACGGTGGACAGGAAGCCGAAGTTTGAAGGAAGAAGCATGATTATGTTTTTGACCGAAAAACGTTAATACATGCCATGTTTGGGGAATAAACAACAGATTAGGAGGACTTTATATCATGCCAAAAATGAAAACAAGCAGATCAGCTGCTAAGCGCTTTAAAAAGACAGGTACAGGCCAGTTAAAGAGAAATAAAGCTTACAAGAGCCATATCTTAACTAAGATGACCACCAAGAGGAAGAGAAATCTTAGAAAGTCTACACTCGTGGATGAGTCCAATGTAAAGAACATGAAGAAGATTTTACCGTATCTTTAATCGTATATATAGGAGGAAGTAAGTAATGGCCAGAGTTAAAGGCGCACTGGGCGCAAGAAAAAGACATAACAGAACATTAAAGCTCGCTAAGGGATACAGAGGAGCAAGATCTAAACAGTACAGAGTTGCAAAGCAGTCCGTTATGAGAGCTTTGACTAGCGCTTATGCAGGAAGAAAGCAGAGAAAGAGACAGTTCAGACAGTTATGGATTGCCCGTATTAACGCGGCAGCAAGAATGAACGGAATCTCCTACAGCAAGCTGATGTACGGCTTAAAGCTGGCAGGGGTTGAAGTTAATAGAAAGATGCTCTCAGAGATGGCAATCAGCGATCCGGAAGGATTCGCAGCACTCGCTGAGTTAGCAAAAGGGAAGATAGCCTAATGGTAGCAAGACCAGTAAGCAGTTGCTTACTGGTCTTTTTTATTACCAAAAAGCTGGTCCATTCTTTAAATAACATTTAATTTATTTTAAACAAAGGGAGGGAAGTTTGATATGAGTTCTTTAAAAAGATGTAAAAAAGCATTAATGATTGGGATGGCTTCTGTAATACTTGCAGTCGCAGTTACCGTAGTCAGCATTGCTGTACCCGTCTCAGCTGCTACCACCTATAAGAAGAGTGGAAAGACACGGGTATATACTGGTAAGAAATCTGCGGTGTACTATGACGGCAAGAAGATCAGCACAAACAGCCGGTATGGAATCTATTACAATGATAACTTTATGATTCCCTATAAGAATCTCCTGGTAAAAAAAGGACCGAAGATCAAGTCCTCCTACAACGCAGTTACAAAGACATTGACTTTGACCAGGGACAATACACAGATTAAGCTTACCAGGAATTCCAAGAAGATCTATGTGAACGGAGTAAGAAAGGCTAATCTGAACACGGCACCCTTTAATGTGAAGATGGAAGGGACCACTTTAATGGTTATCCCGGTTAAGAGGATATGTGCTGAGCTGGGTCTGGGATATTCCTTTGAATCTTCGACGAGGAATATCTATATCACTTCTCCGGTGAGTACACAGGCTGCAGTGACATCCTCGAATAATCTTACTACAGCGGCATCCTCCAGTAATCTTACTGCTGCATCTTTTTTGAACATGTCAACTTCTCAGTTTATTGCAACCATGGGTCCAATCGCCCAGGCAGACTACCGCAGGACCGGGGTGCTGGCATCTGTTACACTGGCACAGGCTATCAATGAGAGCGGATGGGGAAAAACCACTCTGGCCCAGAAGGGAAATAATATCTTCGGTATGAAGACTTCCCTTTCAGGCAACACCTGGGAAGGTTCAGTCTGGGATGGAAAAAGCTGTGTAAGTATCGTTACTACAGAGGAATATTCAGGCAAAAAGGTTAAGATCACTGCCAAGTTCCGTAAGTATAATACTGTAGCTAATTCAGTCGCAGACCATTCCGCCTACCTTTCCAATGCCCGCAATGGCTTAAGGAGACGCTATTATGGCCTGACATCCACCAAGAGCTATGCCCAGCAGCTTAAGATTCTCCAGAGCGGAGGGTATTGTACATGGTCCAGTTATGTGAATGAGCTGACTTCGCTTATCAAGAAGTATAATCTGACCCAGTACGATAATTAAAGATTCAATCTCTGAGGCGATTACGATCGATATAATATCCCGGCTGCGGCTCGCTGATCGGAAGCGAGTTTCACGAACACAAGGACGATTAAGTAATCCGAAAGGAGTCGTAGTACATAATGGAGCATAAAGACCAACACGAACAGGCACATGACAAGGTGGAAACCTCCATCGGCTCCATGCTCTTCTCTATTCTGCTGGTTGCCCTGGCCATGGGTTTTGTCTTTGGATTCAAATATTATCTTTCAGGAAGGACTTATCACGGGCCTAAGATAACAGGCTACCTTGATGAGGAATCTGCGGAGGAGGGCTCTGCAGATGAGATTGTGATGGATGTGGATCACAGCTTTCACAACGAATATGTGATGGTTCAGGATCTCAGAGACAAGGAGCTCTGGGCTTCTCCAAAGCCCGTGAAGAAAGAGGATAAAGCGGGTAAGCCGGATAAGAAAGCAATCCAGGTAAAGGAAGGCGACATTCTTAAGGTCAAGGAGAGGGGTACCTTCGAAGGCGAGAGGTATTATCTTCTGGACAATGGTCTGTATCTTGCAGATACCAGAGCCATTATCCCCTGAAAAGAATATGTGGAAATGGAAGGATACCTGTCCATCACCTACATCAATGCCTCGGGTGTTCACCTTAGAAAATGGGCAGACTTCGACGCCGATAATGTGGTTGACTCCGTCTATGTGGGCGACAAAGTGAATGTGACCGGCAAAGTGGTCACAGTGAATGATGTGGAAGCCTATGTGACTGAGGATGGTTACTATATCACTACAGACAGCCGCTATCTGAATGAACACACAACAGTGGTGGGAGGAGAAGTGAGTGATGAAGAGTCCTCATCAGAGACCACTGCAGATGAGAAATCGTCTGCAGGGGATACAGCAGATGAGAACCTGTCTTCAGAAGAAACAGCAGATGAAAAGCTGTCAACAGAGGATATGACACAGGAAAAAGCAAAAGAAGAAATAGCAGATGGTAAGAAAAACTAGTGCTCATTCAAAATGATTGTTTATAATTGAGCCTGACTGTCTGTTTGCATAATAGAAGCGAATGGGTGGCTGGGCTCTTATTTTTATCAGATAGGAGAACAGCAAGCTGACCCGAATCCGGCGCCAAGACTCGTGAGCGAGTCTTGAATAAAAATTGAAAGGAAAATGATTATGTTCAGAAAAATGGCAAGATATAGGCAGCAGATTGCAGAGGAGGAATGCATTGAAATACTAAAAAAGGAACCCCGGGGAGTCCTCTCTGTTCTTGGAGATGATGACTACCCTTACGGTCTGCCCATCAACCAGTGTTATTGTGAGGAGGATGGGAAGCTCTACTTCCACAGTGGGAAGAAGGGGCACAAGATTGACGCCATCAACCGACATGACAAGGCATCTTTCTGCGTATATGATCAGGGCTTCCGCCGGGAAGTGTTGCGCAGCGAATTGAGAGCGGCATGAGCGGCAGATTGTTTTCGGCGATATAGTAAACCTGATTGAGCCGTTCTTTTCTCAACGGCTTGATCTCGTCATATCAGACAGCTTGTTATGAGCACTGCTATCTCTGAAC
>JAFUDC010000104.1 GCA_017459345.1 Eubacterium sp. | reverse complement strand
GAAGAGAAGGGCTGTGATCTGGTAATCGGTGTCGGCGGCGTCAAGATCTTTGATACTGCCAAGGCTGTAGCATAATACTGCGAAACACCGGTTATCGTTGTTCCGACCATCGCTGCAACCGATGCTCCCTGTTCCGCTCTTTCTGTTGTCTACACGGATGAGGGTGTATTTGAAGACTATCTGTGGCTGCCGGCCAATCCCAACCTTGTACTGGTTGACTCCCAGGTTGTTGCCAATGCTCCCGCAAGACTTCTTGTCTCCGGTATGGGCGATGCTCTGGCTACCTATTTTGAAGCTAAGGCCTGCCAGGACAGCAATGCGACAAGCTGTGCAGGCGGAACCATAACAACAGCTGCCATCACTCTGGCAAAAGCCTGCTATGATACCCTGATTGAAGAGGGCCTTAAGGCCAAGCTGGCTGTTGAGAACAATGCGGTAACAGACGCTGTGGAGAAGATCATCGAGGCTAACACCCTTCTTTCCGGCATGGGATTCGAGTCCGGCGGACTGGCAGGAGCTCATGCGATCCACAACGGCCTCACCGCCATCAAAGAGTGCCACCACCTCTACCACGGTGAGAAGGTTGCTTTCGGTACCCTGACCCAGCTGGTACTGGAGAATGCGGACGAAGATCTCCTGGATGAGGTTGTAGGTTTCTGCATGGACGTAGGACTGCCGACTACATTTGCCGATATGGGCATCGAGAAGGTAGACAAGGATGCTCTTATGGAAGCAGCTACACTGGCAGCAGCTCCCACCGATACCTGCGGCAACGAGCCTGTTGAGATTACACCTCAGAAGGTTTATGATGCCATGATCGCAGCAGATGCCATCGGAAGATACTATAAGGGTTTATAGGAATTAGAAAAAGATAATAACCTGAATCCGTGAAGTTCATATTTTTTTGAATTCCGGGCCTCTATAGCACCCGGAATAACGGATTCATAGTAATTCATTGCTTGTTTTTATGCTGTCTTGGTGCACCCGGATACGCTGTTTTTAGTAGACGTTCTAAAAAAGGGCGCACGAAATAAAGCCTTCTTAAGACTGGTCAAATTTACGCTGTAACAGTTGTAAATTTATGGAATATGTCTGCAAACACATGCCTCCATACATTGCTTTTGCCCAGACCCATTATGATCTGTCTTGCATGTGTGGTGATATGGCAGGCCATCATAATCAGGTTGTTGATCACGGTACGAATCCTACGACGTTTTACACTCCGTTTTTGCCGCGGGGTGCGTCCACCTATTGTACCCTGACCGATCATCCTGAGTATATTGTAGGAGATCATGGCCAGCTCGAGGATCAGTGCATTGGTTTCAAACTTCCCTGATGGAAGACGTTCCACGTCCATGTCAGATTTGATCTCACTGTGGAACTGTTCACACTCTCCATGAGCATGGTACAGGTCGATGATATCCTGGTCGCTAAGTCCAAGGTTGGTCCACCAGGTATTGACTTCGATATCCGGTATCAGCTGATACTGACCGTATTTATCGATGATTCTTTCCGTGATCTCGTAACCGGCACGGAGGGTGAATTCCCTTTGGAATTCCTTGCTGATGACATTTTTCCAGTCACTGCCTATATATACCGTCTTCCCTTCACGGGGAGATGTGATATTACAGCAGTGCTCCTTTGCCATATCATACCAGCCATCCTTGCTTTCACGGCGCAGGTTCCTTTTGATGATAAAGAAGCATCCTTCTTCAATAAGGACTGCGACATTATCAATAGAATCATTACCGGAATCCAGACGGATCAGCAAGGGTTTATCGGTCAGCTGTTTGCACAGACTCAGGGTTTCCCGGAGGAATTCCACCGTACCATTCTGGCTGTGCTGCTTCCCGGGACGGAGCTGAAAGTTAATGGCGTAACCTTCTGTTCCGATATATGCCATGATAGGAGCGTATCCATCAAATCCTTTATATGTGCGCGATACGCCTTCCTTCTTCGTTTTGGAATTATCCATCGGTGTGACATCGATATCAACCGGGACATATCCATTGGGAAGTTCACTGGGTTCGATCCCGTTTGCTTTCAGGATATGAAGGTTTTCTTCAAGGATCTGCTCTCGGAGGCTGTCGCCGATCAGATCCATCCGCTGGCGGAGTGTCTCCTCCGATGGGATGGCGCGGGTAATGCCAAGGGCCAGTTTATAGAATTCAGGGTCGTCATCCATCTCATGAACGGCTTCAAAATCAGGTTTGCCCATGCAGAGCATGCCGATATAAGTCAGGATGATGTCACCGTTTTTTATCTGATGCTGGGATCGGTTTTTCGTAACATCCATCCGGTTAAGCTTTTTGGTAAAGTCACTCTTAGCCAGGATGGCCCCAACAACAGAAAGGCCTCCGGCAGGAATGATACGCTCATTGGTAAATTCGATTTTAATATTTTTGTTAAGGTTAGCAGATGAATGTTTTTTCATAATAATGGCACCTCTGATAGAATACTTTAGATATATTATATCAGAAAAAACATCACCTAACAGGTGAATTGGTCGAATAAGAAAAAAACATTAAAAGACTTTGAAAACAAGCTGTTTTTTATTGAATTCATGAAATGAACTTCACGGATTCAGCTATCTATATCTAGTATACCAGAATGATGTTATCTCATACAGGTCCCATGACATCACTGACTGCCGGAAGATCAAAACCATACTACGAGATGCCG
>JAFUDC010000103.1 GCA_017459345.1 Eubacterium sp. | reverse complement strand
AGTTCTCTGGCCCTTGCACGAGCTTCTTTCTTTTTTACTCCTCTGATAATCAGAGGAAAACAGACATTATCAATAACACTTTTCTGCATCAGAAGGTTGAAATGCTGAAATATCATGGAAATCTTGCTGCGCTCGCTCCGAAGTTCCTTCTCGGTAAGAGCGCCCAGCTCCTTGTCACCGATCACGACACGGCCTGAAGTCGGTACCTCCAGATAATTGAGACAGCGGACCAGGGTACTTTTTCCCGCACCGGACATACCGATGATGCCATAGATATCCCCGGAATCAATCTTCAGACTAACATCATGCAGGGCATGTACAGATTCCTCGCCCCCTCCGAATGTTTTGGAAACATGGTCAACCAGTATACTACTCATATTTACTACCTATTAAACCTATCAACTTTGTGCGTTTTATTTTGTTTGCGATTTATTATACCATAATCACCCATTAAGTCAATAGATGAAATGCAGATTCTATGACAGGAAACAATATATCGAGATAATTCCGAATTATTTTCTAAAACACTACACCAAGAAATAACAGACTCATTATCGGATAAATGTCTTGATGAAGAAACTTTTCCCTGATATAATAGGAACGTTTTCGGATAGGTCCGCTCAAAGAAAATGTTTCATTACAGAATATATGAAGCAGGATTCGGATGACTTATCCCTATTTAATCTTAGGAAAAGAAAGAGAGGAAACTATGGACAAATTCTTTAAACTCACGGAAAAAGGCACCAATGTCCGAACAGAGCTGATCGCCGGAGTCACTACATTTATGACTATGGCATACATCCTGGCTGTCAATCCCAGCATCTTAAGTGCATCCGGCATGGACAGCGGGGCAGTATTTACCGCCACGGCCCTGGCTTCTGCCCTGGCATCCTTTGCCATGGCACTTCTTGCCAATCTGCCCTTTGTTCTTTCAGCCGGTCTGGGACTGAATGCCTACTTTGCCTACACCATCGTGCTGGGCATGGGCTACACATGGCAGCTGGCTCTTACAGCGGTTCTCTGTGAAGGTATCATCTTTATTATTCTGTCATTGACCAACATCCGGGAGGCGATCTTTAATGCCATTCCCCAGTCCTTAAAGATTGGTGTATCTGTTGGAATAGGACTTTTTATCTGCTTCATTGGTTTGCAGAACGCACATATCTGTGTGGGCGGATCTACCCTGGTTACCGTGTTTTCCTTCTCCGGTTCATTAAAAGAAGGTACATTTAATTATGAAGGTATCACCGTAGTGCTTGCCCTGCTTGGCATTCTTATTACCGCATTCCTGGTAGTAAAGGGTGTAAAGGGCGGCATTCTGATTGGTATCCTTGTGACATGGCTGCTGGGAATCCTCTGCCAGCTGCTGGGACTCTACGTGCCCAATCCTGACGCCGGCTTTTACAGTCTGATCCCATCCGGTGTGGTTTCCGCACCCGCATCCATCGCCCCGACATTGTTCAAATTCGACTTCGGCACGGCAATAGCCCATCCCCTGGACTTTTTTGCCATGCTCTTTGCCTTCCTTTTTGTAGACCTGTTTGATACCTTAGGTACACTGATCGGCTGTGCCTCCAAGGCAGATATGCTGGATGAGGAAGGACATCTTCCGGAAATCAGGGGCGCCCTCCTGGCAGACTCCATCGGTACAGTTGCAGGCTCCTGTCTGGGAACTTCCACGATCACCACCTTTGTGGAGTCCTCCTCAGGAATCGCAGAAGGCGGAAGAACCGGTCTTACCTCCATTGTGGCAGGCGGTCTCTTTGCCCTGTCCCTGTTCTTCTCCCCGATTTTCCTGGCCATACCGTCCTTTGCCACGGCTCCGGCCCTGATCATTGTGGGCTTTATGATGATGCAGCAGGTAACCAGGATCAACTGGGATAATGACCTGATCGAGGCGATTCCGGCCTACATCACTATCTTTGCCATGCCCTTCCTTTACTCTATCTCTGAGGGTATTGCCTTCGGCATGATCTCTTATGCAGCCCTGCACATCGCAGCAGGAAAGGCTAAGAAGGTGAATCCACTGGTTTATGTTCTTGCGGTATTGTTTGTATTAAAGTACATATTTATGTAATAATCTGCGAATCATACACATTTCTTCCTTGAAATTTACATAGATTTTACAAGATTATGACCAAATCAAGGTTTACTTGTATTCTTCCTGTGATATAATAGGTACGGTTTTTTTGACTATCATATCTGAAATGTGCGACTATTCATATGTGATGAAGAGTGCACAGAACTACAAAAGGAGAATCAGGAAAATGGAAGTGTTTTATAAGATAATTGCCCTTTTCGGAGGCCTGGCCATGTTTTTATATGGCATGCGCAGCATGGGAGATGCTCTTAAGCGGTCATCCGGAGGGGCAATGAAGGTGGCCATGGAAAAGGTGACCAATAAGCCGGCCATCGGTTTCCTGTTCGGCATGCTGGTAACTTGTATGATTCAGAGCTCTACAGCCACCATCGTGCTCACGGTGGGTCTGGTCGGTGCCGGACTGCTGAATTTCAGACAGTCCGTGGGCATCGTACTGGGAGCCAATGTGGGAACGGCCATCACTGCCCAGATTATCCGCCTGATGGATGTCAGCGCCGGATCAGCCAGCCTGCTTTATTACTTTAAGGCGGACAACCTGGCTCCCCTGGCACTGGTAATCGGCATGATTTTTATTATGTTTGTGAAAAAGGATGCCTTCCAGAATGCCGGTTCCATCCTGGTTGGTTTCGGTGTCCTCTTTATGGGACTCATTTATATGAGCGCAGCAGTAACTGAGATGGGAGAGGGCCTTTCCAGTCTGCTGACCAGAGTCGAGGGTAACTATATCTTAGGATTTTTATCCGGTGTATTAGTGACCGGTGTGATCCAGAGCTCCTCAGCGGTCATCGGTATT
>JAFUDC010000102.1 GCA_017459345.1 Eubacterium sp. | reverse complement strand
CCTGGGAGAATCATCCATGGCCACCAGCACGCCGGACCCAAGCCCGACAGCGTCCCGGTAGATGGCCAGGGCTTTATCATAATCTATGGGCCGGTTTTCCTTCACCTCACCATCAATCACGATACCATGCCCGCCGTTACAAACCATATGATCAAATCCATGCTCTGCCCGGAAGCCTTCTGCCTTATACCTGGCCCTTCCGGTGGCAATCGCCACAAAATGTCCCGCCTCCTGCAGCTTTCTCACCGCCTCTGCCGCCGAAGGGACTATCTTTTTCGTCCTGTTGTCAGTCAAAGTACCATCTATGTCAAAAAAGAAATATTTTTTTGTCAAATGAATCAATCCTTCCGTTAGTTTCTTAAATCACAATATTATGTTCATGATGATTCGCTATGAATAAATGTATTAACGAATTGTTACTATTCTATCATCTATTCACAGGAAATACAAATGGAGAATTAGGGATGTAATTATATAAATCACTAACAGACGAAACGAAAAGGGCCGATATGGCCCTTTTCGTTTCGTCTGTTAGTCACTTTACTGCCGGTCCTGATATTTTTTTGAAAAGGTAAGCCCCGGAAAGCCATGTTTCTGCTTGTACTGGTCAGCCTTGCCGCTTCGAATATCCTCAAGCGTCTGAATCTCCCGGTAGGCATATTTATTCTGATAGCCGGGCATCTTATCAACGTCAAAACAATCAAGAATATCTATATCACTGAGATCATCCGGAAGATCTGCTTTCAGATAATCCGGATGATAATGTTTAAAAAAGGCATGAATAAAAGCCTTGACTCTCGGCTCAGTGATATCCGCCTGCTGCTGCTCATCATTGATATAGATAAGGTAGAGCTGTGAATAGGGCAGGAACCGTTCCTGCATGGTTACTTCCGATACCCCCGGCACGCCCAAACCTTCCACATTCAGAGTGCGGTGATAAATATCTCCGCCTCTTTTTTCCACTGCCTCCGGAAGAACATCCGGATCGAAGGCATAGTATAACTGTTTCAACAGGGTGAATTTTAACATAGTAATATCTCCAGATAAGGGTAATCTCATGCGCCGGTCAGTGTCTGCACCAGGGCAGAGGCGCTGCCCCTATGAACATAAAATATTTTAAATAAACAGACTCATATCTGACTGTTCGCCGGCCCCTAAAAAGGTTGCCACACCTCCAAGCTCAATACCGTCAATCAGTTCCTCTCTTTTTATGCCCATGATTTCCATGGACATCTGACAGGCAATCAGGCGGACTCCATGGTCTATGGCCTGATGGATCAGTTCTTCCAGAGATTGTATGTTATGCTCCTTCATGATCCATCGGATCATTTTCGGGCCAATACCAGCCATATTCATACGGGAGAGACCCAGCTTCCTGGTCCCCCTGGGCATCATGAAGCCGAACATTTTCTCTATCAGCCCTTTTTTTATCCTCACTTTTTCAGGCTTCCGCAGAATATTAAGACCCCAGAAGGTGAAAAAGATGGTCACGTCCCTGCCCATGGCTGCTGCACCATTTGCCATGATGAAGGCTGCAATGGTTTTATCCAGATCACCGCTGAATACAACAAAGTTCTTTCCATGAGGATAATCTGCAGCTGTTTGAGCTTTATGTAATCCCGGGGTTCTGCTTTTTTCAATCACGGCTTTGATCCCGTCCGGCCCTGCATCAAGACTGATCAGCTTATTGCCGGTTCTCTCACACCAGACCGCGATGTCTGAAACAAATGCGTCTTCTGTCGCTTCCACGGATGCCTGCTGACCATAGGGAAGATTCCTGATCGTATCTGCCACTTTAACGATGGGGCCGGGACATTTCAGACCCCTGGCATCTATCTGAACCGGATGGCTTTTGAGATAATTTTCATAGGCATCATAGCCTCCCTCGACATTATAGGCTTCATAATTTCTGTCTGATAATATCTCCACAATCTCCTCGCTGAAATCCCCGGTTCTGCAGAATACATAAACCGGTTTGTCTTTCGGGAGCTTGTCCAGTTCTGTTGATATCTTGTCCAGTGGAATATTGATAGCCCCATCGATTCCCTTAACCAGAGCTTCATCGGGTTCTCTGGCGTCAACTAAAGTTATTTTGGAAAAATCCAGATGACTGAACTCTTCTATGGTGATGGTTTGAACGTTCTCTTCTGACATGATAACCTCCGAAACATATACCTAATTACATATCTGTTTTATATGTTTTTGATATATTACACCTACATTACTGATATGTCAACTGTGTTTCGTGATTACTGAATTATCAGAATAAAGGATGGGACAGGTTTAAATGATTTCTGTCATTGCAAATGTTCTCATCCCATACTGCTATCAGCGTCAGGCATATTTTCTGGATGGCCTTATAATCAGGATACTCAGCAAAATCACCAGTCCTGTCAGACCCAAAGAGATGGGATACACCAGCATTATGGTAGTAAAGGTAGGTACCCTCTTAAAAGCTGTCATGATCCAGAGCACCCTGCTTCCGCAAACTCCCAGGAGAGAAATAACTGCCGGCACAAATGACAGCCCAAAACCCCTTAGATAGCCGGAACCCACATCCTGCCAGAGGCTGAAGATATAGGCAAAAAATATGTAGGCAAGCCTGAGATATCCTGACTGGATGACTTCAGGATCATTGTTAAATATGGCAAGCAGCTGGTGGCCAAATACCAGGATCAAAATACATACAGCTCCCGTAAAGATATAATCCATGAGAAAACATAATATAAAAGAGCGTTTACATCGATCCAGCTTGCCCGCCCCGTAATTCTGTCCCACAAAGGTGGTGCAGGCCTGCCCGAAGGAGTTAAGCATATAGTAGGCAAAGATCTCCAGATTAAAGGCTGCTGAGGAGCCGGCCATCACCGTTGCTCCCAGGCTGTTGATGGCAGACTGAATGATGATATTGGCGATGGAAAACATGGAGGTCTGTATTCCGGCGGGGACGCCAATCTGCAATATTCTACGGAGAACTTTGATATCAATCCCAAACTCAGGCATCCTGATTCGGATTTCATCCCTGGAATGCAGCAATTTATAAAAGAGAAAAATGGAGCTGATCGTATTGGAGATTGCAGTTGCCATGGCAACCCCATCCACCGTCCTGTGGAGAACAACAACAAAGATGACATTGAGGACAACATTGATGACTCCGGAGCAGGCCAGGGCAATCAGGGGAGTTCTGGTATTTCCCTGGCCGCGGAATATGGCGGACTCAAAGTTATACAGCAGTATTACCGGCATGCCAAGCAGGTAAACCCTAAGGTAGAGCACTGCCATATCAAAAACCTCATCAGGCACTCCGGTAAGCTTGAGAATTGCAGGTGCCAGCAGCTCCCCGATAATCAGCAGGAAAATTCCGCCGAAGACAGCCACCAGGATAGAAGTGTGGACCGCTTTCCCAATCTCTTCCTGATCACCCTTGCCGATCGCATGAGCGATCACTACATTTGTCCCTAAGGAAATCCCGATAAAAAGATTAACCAGGAGGCCGATGATAGCAGTGTTGCTGCCTACCGCGGCCATGGCCTCCTTTCCTACAAAGTTACCGACCACCGCCACATCGGCGGCATTAAAAAGCTGCTGCAGGATACCCGTAGCAGCCAGGGGCAGAGCATACATCAGAATTTTATCCGCAAGAGAACCCTCCAGCATATTGATCTGCCTGTTCATAAGTTACACTTCCCTTCAAGTATGGTTATTAATTAAAGTAAATGTGGGATTTAAAAAGGCAGCCAGGATGGCTGCCTTAATATATGTATAGTTATATGATGATTGAGATTAAATCTGACCCTTAGCTGCAAGAACAGCTTCCACAATCTTTCTTACAACGATTTCAAGTTCCTTCAGATCCGGACTCAGTTCCTTCTCCTGCTCTTCCGGAACGCTTAATGCAGCAGTAACAATGGACATGCTGTATACTTCTTCAGCTGTACATCCGCGGCTCAAATCGTTGATGGGGGCATTCAGTCCCTGGAGAACGGGACCAACTGCAGTATATCCGCCGAGACGGGCAGCAATCTTGTATCCGATATTGCCGGCATTTATATCCGGGAAGATGAAGGTGTTGGCCTGTCCTGCTACCGGTGAACCCTGGCACTTGATGGCTGCAACTTCCGGAGATACGGAAGCATCGAACTGAATCTCACCTTCAACGGCAAGATCCGGAGCAGCCTCCCTGATCTTCTTGGTGGCGTTTGCAACCTTAGTTACGGAATCGCCCTTGCCGGATCCCAGTGTAGAATAGGATAACATGGCAACCTTGGGATCGATGCCGAATACCTTGGCAGTCTTAGCGGACTCGATAGCGATCTCAACCAGATCATCCTCAGAAGGATCGATGTTGATAGCACAGTCACCCATAGCCAGCTTCTCATCGCCCTTCACCATGATGAAGCAGGAGCTGACGATCTTGTTGCCCGGTTTTGTCTTAATCAGCTGAAGAGCCGGCCGAACGGTATCTGCTGTGGAATAGGTAGCTCCGCCTAAGAGGCAGTCACCCTTGCCCATCTTAACCAGCATGGTTCCGAAATAGTTGCTCTGGGATAATGCCTTACGCACTTTATCCTCTGTCATCTTGCCCTTGCGCAGCTTAACCATCTCAGCTACCATGGCATCAATCTCCGGATAAGTCAGGGGATCGATGATGCTGCACTTGTCAATATTATAATTACCGGCCTTGGCAGCGGCCTTCACTTCGTCCACATTGCCAAGAAGGATAACACCGAGGATGCCCTCTGCGGTAAGCTTATGAGCAGCATCAAGAATACGGTTATCGGTACCTTCGGTAAATACAATCGTTCTCGGGTTCTTTTTCAGGGTCTCAATCATCTTAGTCAGCATATCATAACCTCCAGTATGAACATTATCATTAAGCAGCTATCCGGCTATCTGCGGCAGCTGCAAATTGAACATTTCAGCCAGCTGACCAGCATCTGTAACTGGTCATAATTATCTAACCTTATTGTAAATGAATCGAAAAGAAAATGCAAGAAAAGGTTACGATAAATTATTGACGAAAATATCAAGAAATAACTACATATATTTGCAGTTTTATGTGAATAACCACTAAATATAGCCCTTGCAGG
>JAFUDC010000011.1 GCA_017459345.1 Eubacterium sp. | reverse complement strand
CGGAAGGTTCATCACCATAGTTGATCAGAGGATAAATGGCCTTATTAGAACAGATTGAAGGGACGTTCTATTTCCTATACCCATTTTCAACTATTCTGTATAAAATACCTTGATATCCATACCCCTTTGGCTCTGTAACTATGAGGTTATAGAATCGTCAAACCCGCATAAATCCTTGGATTTTGGGTTGACATAATAGGAAGGATACCTTCTTCCAGCAGCTTCATTTCATCTTCATATTCTGCCCGGATCGTAAGGCAGAGTTCTCCCTCTCCGGGGGATATGCCAAAATCATCGGATCCCATCTTTATCCCTGTCACGGTACTCAAAACCATCCCCCGCGACCTGCTCCCGGTTAGTTCCCTGACCTTTAAGACGATATGGGAAATAGCTGCTGCAGGATTCCTGCCCTCTTTAGGCGCACTGGCATGGGATGTTTTTCCTGACAGCCTGATCTGCAGGCCTTCTGACGCCGGCTGGGTCAGGCCTTTGCGATAGACAAAGCTATTTTCCGGATACCCGCCAAGATTATGACATGCATAAATCTCTGCAATCCCCTTCTCCCTGATCAGGCTTTTGCAGATCTTTGCCCCCTGACCGGTTTCCTCTCCCGGCTGTAATATCAGGTAAACAGACCTGTCTGTCTCAATCTGATCCAGCTCCAGGGCCAATCCGCACAAGGCTGCGCAGTGACCGTCATGACCGCACTTATGAGACCTCCCATCATGAGAGGAATGATAGGCCAAGGAGATGTCTTCCTCGATAGGCAAGGCATCCATATCAGCGCGAAAGGCAATGGGCGGAAGGTCTTTTCTCCCTATTTTAACCGCATAAAGCCAGCCTTCACGGGGAAAGATCTCTAATTCGGTATGATCCTCTAAAAAGCGGCGGATCATATCCATAGTCTTATACTCCATCATGGACAGCTCCGGTATCCTGTGAAGTTCATGTCGTAAATCTATAATCACATTCAAATTATCTTTGTTCATGGCATTATCATTTTCTTTGTTGTATATAAAGGGATCAGGTCCCAGGGCTATGAGCCCCTACATCCGCTCCATCACCCAGGCAAAGGCTCTGGCTGTTCGAAGATCAGCATTTTTAAAATGATTTCCCTTATTCCACTCAATGACACAATCCACTCCGGCATTCTTTAATATCTGTTCTCCTTCCCGGATAGCATCCCCCACCCTGGACATCACAGGATTCCTGGTCCGTTCTTCCAGGTCTCCAAGGCTCAGATAAACTCTTTTGGAATGAATGGCATTACTTACCATATATTCTGTAAAATGCGGATACCAGATGGAGGGTGATGCCGCTGCGATTCCATCAAAATAATCTGTCTGGTAGGCAGACCAAAGCGAAAAAAGGCCTGCTAGAGAATAACCGCCGATAATAATCTTTCTCCTCGATGAATCTTTTTCTGTTATAGCAGGCAGAATCTCTTCAAGCAGAACCTGCAAAGTCTCTTCTGCCTTACCGGCAAAATCTTCTTTCCCAAACACTGCCGGCGATGCCCAGGTGGACAGGTCACGGTTCCAATCATTTACCTTCACCGCCAAAAGGACGCATTCTTTTTCCGGAGATAATTCTTTTATAAAAGAAATCTCCTGCTCGATGGTTT
>JAFUDC010000101.1 GCA_017459345.1 Eubacterium sp. | reverse complement strand
TACAAAGCACTCTCTGGTGTGCTTCTGTCTGGTGGAAAGGTCAGGATTGCTTCCGCTTCTTACTGCCTCCAGGGCACTATCCACGGGAATGGTGTACTGCTTGCCGTCCTTAACTCCCTCAACACGGCGGATGGCGTCTGAATGCCCCTGGCTGACACCCTTGCCCCAGAAGGTATAGTCATTGCCCTCCGGGAGGATAGCATTGGCATAAAGGCGGTTTAATGAGAACATACCCGGGTCCCAGCCGCAGGAGATCAGAGCCACGTGACCATTCTCCTTTGCCGATGCATCTACGTTGGCAAAATACTGCGGGATGTTTGCATGGGTGTCAAAGCTGTCAATGACATTAAAATACTGAGCATATTCCGGTGTCTGGACCGGGAGGTCCGTGGCGCTGCCGCCGCAGATGACCAGGACATCGATCTCATCCTTGTGATCTAAGACTGTATCTACATGGTATACCGGAACTCCCTCTGTGAGGATCTTCACATTTTCAGGATCTCTCCTGGTAAAAACTGCTGCAAGTTCCATATCATCGTTCTGGCGAATACCGGACTCAATTCCCCTGCCCAGATTACCATAACCTAATATTCCTATTTTCATCTTTATACTCCTACATAAAAAAGCGGTTTATTTGTGACAAAACTTCCATACCAGCATAGCTGGCAGCTCTTTTTTACAGATTCCTGAATCTGCTCAGGAATTCCCTGGTTCTCTCCTTCTTAGGATGTCCGAATATCTCCTCGCTGCTTCCCTCTTCCTCGATAACTCCGTCAGCCATAAATACCACATGGCTTGACACATCTCTGGCAAAGGCCATCTCGTGGGTCACAATCAACATGGTCATCCCCTCCTCCGCCAGGGTAGTCATGACATTTAATACCTCTCCGACCATCTGGGGATCCAGAGCGGATGTAGGCTCATCGAAGAGCAGGATCTCCGGCTCCATGGCCAGGGCTCTGGCTATGGCAACGCGCTGCTGCTGACCGCCGGAAAGCTGTCTGGGCTTGGCATTGATAAACTGCTCCATCCCTACCTTGGTCAAAAAAGTCATGGCAAGCTCTTTGGCTTCTTCCTTCTTCATGGACTTGACCTTGATGGGACCCACCATACAGTTATCCAGAACCGTCATATTGGAAAAGAGATTGAAGCTCTGGAACACCATCCCAACCTTTTCCCGGTAAGCATAGATATTCATCCTGGAATCCGTGATATCATCACCATGGTAGAGGATACTTCCGCTGGTGGGGGTCTCCAGAAGATTAATACAGCGAAGCAGGGTGGACTTTCCTGAGCCTGAGGCTCCGATAATGGAAATGACATCCCCCTTATCCACGCTGAAATGGATATCCTTCAAAACCTCATGGCTTCCAAAGCTTTTCACGAGATGGGTTATCTCCAGAATTCGATTGCTGTCACTCATCTTAAGGCCCTCCTTCCCGCATCATTCAGCTGGTTGCCTATATCCATATTATCCACCAGTTCATAATTATCATTGCCATCCAGGTAGGATTCCCAGAGGTTGAGTAATCTGGAGGAAATCAGTGTCATGGTAAGATAGATCACCATGACGATGGTGGCTGACTCGAAATAGGTATACATGGCTCCGGCAACACTCTTATGTACAAAGAAGAGGTCCACGATACTGATGATGGACAGCACCGAGGTATCCTTGATATTGATGATAAAGTTGTTGCCGATCTGGGGAATAATATTCCGGAAGGCCTGGGGCAGGATGACATTGACCATGGCCTGGAAGTGGTTCATGCCGATGGCTTTGGCCCCTTCCATCTGGCCCGGGTCGACAGATATGATTCCCCCGCGGACAGACTCTGCCATGTAGGCTCCGGTATTAATAGATACAACCAGGAAGGCTGACTGCCACATTCCCAGCTGGACATCGAAAAGCTGTGCTGCACCGTAATAGATAAAAACAGCCTGTACAATCATGGGCGTGCCGCGGAATAATTCCACATAAGCTTTAAGAATAATCTTCACGAATTTGATCAGAAAGCGCTTCAGGGCGCTGTCCCGTTTCGGGTCAAGAGGAATGGTCTGCACGATACCCACCGCAAATCCGATCAGACATCCGATTGCCGTGGAGATCAGCGCAATCACCATGGTTGTTCCTGCTCCCTTTGCATAGGACGACCCGTAATGCTGCAGCAGATATATGATTCTCTGCCAGAAACTCATCTCTGATATCGATAACATAAGTTAGTATCCCTTCTTGTCATACAGCAAACTGCCGCAATAATGTCACTCTAGAAATCATCCTGCATCGATAAATAACTGCGTTTTATGTCAGCATTGATCTCTGTGATATTGCGGCAGCCTCTGCATTGATTTTCAACATTCTCCATAATCCCCATCTTCCCTTTAAACAGAGGATGGGGCCGGTTCACGTATTCTTTGCGAACCAGTCAAAACAGTACTTATTCTGAAAGCGGCTGTACAGAAATTGCCTCATTCATCATCTCATTGTAATCATCAACTGTCATCTTGGAAAGAACAGAATTAATCTGCTCAACCAGCTCGGTATTCCCCTTCTGTACGGAGACACCAATGTTGATATCCTCATCGGAAACCTCGAAATTATCCTCTGTATCCGTGAAATCCAGTAATTTGAAATCCGGATAGGCAACCTGGGCAGCCTGGGCTGTGGGCATATCGGTTACCACAAGATCACATTTGCCGCTGTTTAAGGCAACCAGCATAGCCGGAGCAGACTCCTGGGCAGGAAGTACATTGGCATCCTTGATCTGGGGCAGGCACTTGTCATACCAGATCGTTCCCAGCTGGGAAGTACAGGTTGCTCCTGCAAGCTCACTCATGCCCTTGGCATCGGCATACTTGCCGTCATTCTTAACCAGGGTTACGATGGAAGCATAGTAATAAGGCTCTGTGAAATCTACCATCTCCAGTCTCTCGGAAGTGATGGACTGACCGGCGATGACACAATCAATAGTACCGGACTGCACTGCAGGAATCAGGGAATCCCAGTCAAGCTTTACGATCTGCAGCTCATAACCCAGCTCCTCGGCAATTTTCTTGGCCATCATAACATCATAGCCATAAGCATAGTCGGAACTGTCATTGATGGGAACAGCACCATTGGAATCATCGGGCTGTGTCCAGTTGTAAGGTGCATAGCCGCACTCCATGGCAACCTTAAGGGTCTTGCCATCACTGGTGGCAGAGCCGGCTGCTCCTGTGGAATCCTCGGAGGCACCGGAACCGTTTCCGCCGCCGCAGGCAGCAAGGGATAATACCATAGCTGCAACTATGAGTAAACACATTATTTTTTTCTTCATTATTAAACTCCTCTCTGCTTTAATCTGTGTTTTTATGCCTTTCCGGCATCAGGTCATTATGTATCATATCACAAAAAATGCAATAACACTATCACTTTTGCAATTTTTATTCAGAAAAATTTCATAATTCATCCTGCATAGAAAAGCTGCTCGAAAACCTCCTCGGCATCCATTCCGTTGACCTTCTGCGGATAAGTACCGGTGACCAGCAGACGGGCATTGCTCCCATCCTCAAGAAGGGCATCCACGATATTCAGCCCATCCGTCCTGTACAGCTTATAAGTACTCCCCGCCGGAATGACTCTGGCACTTTCGATTACATTTCCTTCTTCATCCACAATCTGTGCAGGTATATCCTTGACGGAAGTCAGTGTGGTATCTCTCACAATCCGGTAATAAGGTTCATCACTGACCGGAACCGGTGAATTATCGCTGATATAGTACTCTTTTTCTACGTCATAGGTACTTAAGAGATCATAGCGGGTGCTCAGGAGCATATGGTCAGAATCGGTGATCAGTCTCTTGTAGGAGCTGTAATCTGCCTCCTCCTCTTCGATATACATATATACCTCTGATAAAGCCATAGTTCCCATGGAAACCGGGCTGCCAAGACTTAAGTCAAACATATACATGTTGACAAAATCATTGTCACTCCTGCACCAGGCGTAGAGAAAGACCCGTCCATCCCCTGCTGTAACCATAACCGGTTCAACCCGGTAGCAGTACATCTCATCGATGGAAAATGTCTCATTATTCACTTCCACGGACATTTCCCGAATACTGTCCGTCTCCGGATCAACAGTATAACCGATATAGACCCGGTCTGTTTCCCCGTCCTGGTCTACATCTGCATAACAATCCGTAAATGGGGAAATGCCGCAGATATATCCCTCTCCTTCTTCCGGCCTGTACTTGTCTGTAAAGAGGTTTGTATCAGTCGACTGTGCCGAATCATAGAGGAGGGTGACCTGGAAGGCACCGGATGCATTAGGCGCAATCTCATACGGGGCAAAATAGAAGGTAAGGCCCTGGGGATCCAGCGTCCAGGTGAGACTTAGATCACCCTCTTCCATAGCCTCATCCTCTATGGTTTCCGGCATATAATCAAAAAATGTATCCTCGTCATACTTCTTAAGAAGCTCTGCCTGGATCTGCTCACTTAGAGCCCCCCGGTCAACAATCACATCATCAAGGGATATCTCCTCTCCGGTTTCCGCATCCAGGTTGAGACAGCTGTAGCCAAAGTAACCGTGGGCTCCGCCGGAATAGCGGTAGCTGTACTTAAGGGCACTCAAGACTCTGCGGTCCGCCCGGCGGATAAACAACTGGTCAGTAATCTCATAGCCCTTATCCGGGTCCGCCGTGGAGGGATCCTCCTGGTAATAACCTGCAAACTCCTCAATCTCTTTTTTAACCTGCCGGGTTTCGGCATCCATCTTATTTTCGACAGCCGCAGCCAGTTGGGGATAAACCGCCTGGCTCTCCTCAGACAGTCTTATGGTATCATGACTTCCTGAGACATAAACCACTTCTCCGGAATCATCTGTCTCCCTGATGTACATGGAACCCAGCTCTATGGCCGGGCGAATCCTGTCAGCGGAATCCTGTTCTTCACTGCCGGAAGGCATTTCCTTTTCAGTATCCCCCTGGGAAGCTGCTGCCTGGGTGCTTTCCGAAGTATCCAAATCTCCGGCCGAATCCTTATCAGCCGCTTTTGCTGTGCTTTGCTCACCGGAATCGGATTGAATCATCTCATCCGGTAATACGCCCTCCCCACTGCAGGCTGCCATGGAGAGAATCAGCAGCAAGGCACACAGAATTGCAATAATACATCTTTTCTTTTCTCTCTTCATCGCCGTCCCTCCTATATATAAAGAAAATAATCCTCTTTCGACTTGAAAACTTCTATATATAAATCAATCATTCTTTCTTTAATATATTACATTATTTTATCCCGGTCAAATAATACTTTAGAATATTAAAAAGCAAACAGTTACATAGGAATATGTAAAAAATTAAAACTTCCCACATCACTATTATTTTTTAGTTTGCTGACACAATCCTTGTAATTCGTAGTTGTGTCAGTAAAATCACAGAGATTCAGCTGTTTTTATTGCCTTTTTACTGACACAATCCTCATAATTCGTAATTGCGTCAGTAAAATCACGGAGATTCAGCTGTTTTTATTGCCTTTTTTACTGACACAATCCTCGTAATTCGTAATTGCGTCAGTAAAATCACGGGGATTCAGCTGTTTTCATTGCTTTTTTTACTGACACAATCCTTAAAATCCGGAATTGTGTCAGTAAATTCACAGAGCAGCATATGCTGCTTCGGCTATGAGATTCTCGAAGAGATGTTCATAGTATAATTAGTCAGCAGATTTTTATCTGATATGGGTGTGGGAAGTTTGAATAAAAAATATATTACAATCAAAAAAATGAAAAAATGTATCGAAAATTATAATTACATGCTATAATGAATACACAACAGGATAAACGATTGTCAGAATACTTGAATAGTATGAAAAGGATGAGAAGAATATGAAACCGATTATCACAAGTTTATTAGAAACAGACGCTTATAAATTCTCCATGGGGCAGGCTATCTACCATCAGTTCAGCGACTATAAGACCACCTGGACTTTCAAGTGCCGGAACGAAGATGTACATTTTACTCCCGAAATGGTGGAAGAAATCAAACGCCAGATCGGCATGTACTGTAATCTCCGCTTCTCCGAGGAAGAGCTTGAGTACCTTGACCGGATCAAGTGGATCAAGGGATCCTACTGTGATTTCTTAAGACTGTGGGAGCCACGCTATGAGGACTTCACCATCGGAACCGATAGTCCCTGCGGCCTGACCATCGAAACCAGAGGAACCTGGCTTAACACTTCCATGTACGAGATTCCCACCCTGGCCATCGTCAACGAGGTCTATTTCCGCATGGCTTATGATTACTATGAGCTGCTGGACAGCTTCAGGGAAAGACTGGATGAGAAAATTGAAAAGATTGAAAATGGTGAGTATAATCTGGGAGCCTTCTCCGAGTTCGGACTGCGAAGAAGACTTTCCGGGGAGGCCCAGGAGCTTGCTGTCATGAAGTTAAAGGAACATACTTATCCGGATTCAAGATTTGTGGGAACCTCCAATGTCTTCCTGGCCAAAAAATACGGAATCACGCCGGTAGGTACCATGGCTCATGAATGGCTCATGTGCGTTGGTCAGGGGAATCATAAGCATAATCCGGCATACTCCAACTGGTATTCCCTTGACGCCTGGGTAAGAGAATATGGCGTGCTTAACGGTACGGCCCTCACCGATGCCATCACCACCGACTGCTTCCTGGAGGATTTCCAGCTTACATTTGCCACCTTGTTTTCCGGTGTAAGACATGACAGCGGGGACCCCTATGAGTGGGGAGATAAGATGATCCGCCACTATGAATATCTTGACATCGATCCGAAGAAGAAGACCCTGCTCTTCTCTGACAGCCTGAATTTTGAGAAGGCGGATCAGATTCGTGAATACTTTAAAGACAGGGCCAACGTTGCCTTCGGAATCGGTACCTATATTTCCAATGATACTCATGTGCCGGCCCTTAATATCGTCATGAAGACCACCGCCTGCAACGGCATGGATGTGGCAAAAATCTCTGACGTGGAAGGCAAGGGCATGTGCAAGAATCCGGCCTACGTGGATTACCTGAAGAGGTGCATCAACTGGAGGATGGAGAATCATACAGGGAACAATTCCTTACGTGTATGATTGTGAATATGTGATTATATAATATCCAGTGATTATGTAAAATGGATTAAAAAACACAAGCCGGGGAACTGGTTGATATTCCAGTCATCCCCGGCTTTTTTAAATATTTTTAATCAGGATCGTCTTAACGATTCCGCATGAGCTGCGAAGCAGCTTTAGCTGCTTTCCCCTAAAGCACCGTAAACTTCATTCCTCAACAAGCGGCATCTCATCCACCCGGATCTTATCACTCTCAAAGGTCAGGCCCATCTCATCCCGGATCAGCAGCCCCTTCCTGATAAATGTCTCCCTCATCTTCAGAGGAAAATATCGGTTCATGGTTCTCTGAGTGATATTGACCGTGGTCTCATTCCCCTGGGTCAGCAGGAAAAGAACGGGACACTTAAAGATATCCGGTCCATAGGCATCTGCATGGGCTACCAGCCCGTCCAGGTCATCCCCCAGCTCCAGCCTTACCAGGTTAGTCATGAAGTAAGTCACATAGAGGTCCGGAGAGTTGAAGAAAGCCTCCCTCATCATACGGAGTCCCTGTCTGCTGGTCATCGGAAAATCAAACATCTCATGAAAATGTCTGCTGCTCTCAAGTCTCACACCGTCAAAGTGTTCTCTGGTCAGCTGCTGGTCCTTGAAAAGCCGCTGTATGATCCCGCAGGCAGCCCGGTCAGGCAGCGTGAAAATATCCTTCGGATAATAAATCCAGAAAAGGTCGGTAAGATTCTGCAGGTAGCGGCTGTCATAGAAGGGCCTTACATCCACCGTCCCGATTCCGGCAATCAGGCTGTCCCCGCTTTCGTAGCTGTCGTGGATGGTTCCGGCAATGAGAAGATGCATATAGGTATCCACGGTCGCTCCGGCCTCTTTTGCCAGATTCTTAAGCCTGGCCGTATCCAGCACAAAGCGGAACAGGACATGGTGGTCACACTCATCGGTCCCTTTTATCTTCTCCGGCAGCAGGAAGATATCCTCTTTACCGGTGGTCTTTAATGCATTGGGCGCCGGCCGGGCCCCGGTATCAATCTTATAAGGGTCTGCCAGCTCAGAAGGATCCACAGGAACCTCCTGGGTGAGAATCCTGCCGTCTTCATTGCTGACCGGGACACCGGACAGACCGGCATAGTAATACAGAAGGGTTCTGGCAAACATCATGAATCCCCCTCCGTCACATAAGGCATGGAAAGCCGAGATCCAGATGGTACTCCCCTCATACATGACGCGGAAGTAGAATCCATTACTCTCCTTCTCCCCAAGAGTGACCGGCTCCGGATCATAGGGATAGACCTCCGCCTCCCGGTTATTCTCGATGGTATGGAGCTTACCCTCCGCATCCAGGACAGGAGTCTGACGGAAATTAGGGTAGCGCTTAAGGGTCTGATTGAGCGCTTCCCTCAGTATGAACTTGTCCACTCTGCGGCGCAGAACCAGCCGCAGCACGATACAGTTGCTCTCATCTTCCGAATTGAAGTAATAAAAGAGCTTGTCCGTATCGTACACCGTATGTAATGTCTTCTGTGAACCCTGACTCATGACTTCCCCCATAAAAACTATTGTACTAAAATAAATTATAATACATAATCATCTTCTGGTCAAACATAACTTCTTATCTTATCATCCCAATGAAAGAAAAAGAATACTCACTGTCACTCACAGCCAATATTGGTGAGCCAGGCTCCGGAATAAACCTGGAAGTGTATTATTGACTCCTGTTACTTTTGCAAATACAGATTGAAACTTTTCCGGATTAGCATTATGATATGAAAAAGAGGAATCTTCTCAGAATATAATAACGACAAAACAGATTTTGGAAGATATGTCTTTCAGATATTAGAAAAAGGAGGAAAACATGGTAAAAGATCTTATCACCAGGAATAGAAGCTATCGTGGCTATGACGAAAGTTATAAATTTTCGAGAGATCAATTGTTGGATTATGTGGATGGAGCCAGACTTTGTGCCTCCAGCATCAATATCCAGCCGCTGAAGTATTACATTGCCTTCGAAAAAGATGATGTAGACAAAATCCAGAGCAGAATCAGATGGGCGAGGCAGCTCCCTGATCTAAGACTTCCTCACCCGGGCATGTGTCCGACCGCTTTTATCGTTATCTGTCAGGATAAGGACATATCGGATAATCTGAACCGTTTTACAAAAGATATTGGAATTGTGGCTCAGTCCATCCTGCTCATGGCTGTCGAGGAAGGTCTCGGCGGCTGCATGATCGGGAATTTCAGTGCAGGGGATATCCATGATGCTCTGAATCTTTCCGAAAATCTACATCCTATGCTGGTCATAGCCCTTGGAAAACCTGCAGAGACCGTGATCCTCACTGAAGTAGGAGAGGATGGAGATACTGCCTATTATCGTGATGAGAACGATATCCATTATGTACCAAAACGGGCACTTGAGGATCTGCTGATCAACTGACCACCGAATACCGGAGTCAACCATTATCAGTCTCCTGTATACCTTCTGACAATCCGCATCACCGACCCATAGTAACCTCCTCCGAAGAGATTCAGGTGGTTCAGCAGATGATAGAGATTATAAAGATCCCGGCGATCTTCATATCCTGCCTCTATCCCGTTTGCTTCCCTGTAGGAATCGTAAAATATGGAGGAAAAACCGCCGAACAGCTCTGTCATAGCCAGGTCTGCCTCAGCATGTCCGACATAGACTGCCGGATCGATCAGACAGGCACAGCCATCAGGCCCGGTGACAAAATTACCGGACCAAAGGTCGCCGTGCAGCAATGATGGATATTTTGGTTCGCAAAGATAATCCTCCAGATGATCCATCAGATGGATGGCTTTATTCCGGTCAGAAGAATCCAGATATACTACTGCCCTCCTGAACTGTACGGCAAGACGGCAGTCCCTGAAGAATTCGATCCAGCTGCTCTTAATCGTATTTGTCTGTTCTCCGGCTCCTATATAGTTATCCTCTGTAAAACCATACTTTC
This sequence comes from Eubacterium sp., assembly GCA_017459345.1. Classification (GTDB taxonomy): domain Bacteria; phylum Bacillota; class Clostridia; order Lachnospirales; family Lachnospiraceae; genus Anaerobutyricum. The sequence goes on along the minus strand of JAFUDC010000101.1, from coordinate 7,850 downwards.
CGCCAGGTGTAATCTGTATGGCGGGGGCTCTGTGCATAGCAGCCAGCTCCCTTCCAAAACGCTCCCAGTAACCTGTTATTTTCTTAGCACCAGGCAGGTATTCCATGAGCATGTAGGATCTTCCGGATATGATACCGGTATCAATCACCTCCGGCACCCGGATGACATTTGTCTCCCGAATTGCCTTAAGGCCCTGCACTTCCGCCCTGAAAAAATCTGCATTCTGTCTGCTGTTCTCCTTCAGAAAAAACTGTCTGCCATCGGACAGGGACACAAGATATGCATCGTTTATATCCCCTCCGGAAACTGGCCGAAGACCCGAGACTGCGGCCTCGGGTCCAAAATATCTTATGATCAGACTGCCAATATCTATCATTGCTCTATTCCTGTACTCATCAGACCATTTTACACTGTCTTGCACTCCCCGGGAAGAAGGATGTCTCATCTGCGGAAACTGTCACCGGAATGGAAAGTTCTCTGCAATAAGCCAGGATGAATTCCTTCACCGCCTCGTCAGGCTTGTCCATCGAAAGATACAATCCTCCGCAGGTATCATGAATATGTAACACCACTGAAAAATTCTTTAATACAAATCGTTTTAGTTTTGCTGCCTGTGTAAAATCCATAATTCTCCTCCATCAAATCCTTATGAGGAAAGCAATTAAAATGTAACGATTTCCGGTTCCTTTGTGAATGAACTGAAGGTAGCTGTCGCATTTTCAAGATAGAACACTTCCGTATTGCCATCATCCGCAGAATACATCTGCTGAAGAGATGGGTAGGCATCCAGCATGGATTGTCTGGCCTCTCTCCTGTCATCTTCTACAAGCCGGCCTGCTACTCGCAGCCATTCTCCACCTTTAAAGGCACAGATTTCCACCTTGGGATTGGCATGGATCTGCTTTGACACATCTTTTACTTTTCCGGTCTGGATATAAAGCTTATCTTCGAAAATGTGTATAGTTCCAAAAGGCCTAACCCTGGGCTGATCTCCTTCCACCGTTGCCAGATAATAGGTTCCTGCTTCTTTTAAAAACTGTTCTACTCTTTTCATGGTTTTCCCCTTTCTACTAATGTTTTAATCAGGAATATCACACCTGATCAGATGTCATGCTTGAATGTTTGGCGTAATATTATAATATCATTGTCCTGAATAGAAGGCAACATCTGAACTCCTATTGCTCATTTGTATCAATCCCGTAAGCCTTCCTCAGAACCTCCGGCATGGTCTGGTACTGGAGATGGGCAAACTCCTCGGGGGTATAACCGGTCACGCCGTTCAACCACTGGACGGTGTGACCGATACAGGCATAGGCATGACTCTTAATGGCATAATCTGTTAGTGTATCTATTGATTCTTCCCCCAGCCGGCGTTTTGCATTGGACCGGCCAAGCTCAACAAAGTATTCAAAGATATACTGCGAGATATCATTCTGCGACCGGTCTTCAAATACCTTTCTGTAGAATCCCTTCTTCTGATACATAGCCTTTAGGGTATCCGCCGCGTGCTTTTCCGGATACTCATCTTCATAAGGACGCATAGCTTCTTCGTAATCTTTGGCAAAAATCCAGGCAACCAGCTCATTTTTATCATGAAAATGATAATAGAATGTCTTCCGGTCTGCCCCGCATCTCTCGCACAAGTCTTTGACACGTATTTTTGATACTTCTTTGGTTTTTACCATCTCCTGCAGAGCCTCTGCAAATATCTTTTTTGTGTTCTCACTGATTCCCATAGAGACCTCTTTTCTTATCTTCCCCTGTAATAAACACATGCTTACTGCCATGTATGAAATACATATATAGGATAACATTTCCACAAAAATAACACAATGGGCAAAAACTCCCCATAACAGAACTTTGACCCTACAAATGTGTTAATTTTTCGACTAATATAGTCTCAACAGATTAAAACACGTATAAAAAGAGAACAAATAAGGAGGACCAGCTTATGTGGTACATGAATGAAGAAAGGGAGCTTCTTAGGAAAACCTTCCGCGATTATGCAGTAAAGCGGGTACGGCCTCTGGGTCAGGAGATGGAGAATGAAGAGATCCATGCCAAATCAAGAGAGGCTCTTCTGGAGATGGGCAAGCTTGGGATGTTCACACTCCCGGTTGCAGAAAAGTTCGGCGGCACGGGCCCTGATTATATCAGCTGGGCCCTGCTCTTAGAGGAGATTGGAAGAGAGAGCGCAACTTTTGGCTTCCTGACTCTTCTTCGCCAGGTTTTTAACGGACCTATGCAGGCAGCCTGCTCACCAGAACAGATTGAAAAATTTGTGAAACCGGCAGTAAATGGGGAAATTCTGATCGGACTGGCCGGCAATGAACCGGCGGGCGGCAATAATCTCTTTGAATACCAGACCAGGGCAGTCCGGGATGGAAATGACTGGGTCATCAATGGAAGCAAGGTACTGGTAACCCAGGCGGATGAGGTGGATTACTTCATGGTGCTGGCTCTTACCAGAGACCAGGTGGACTTTGCAACGATGGCCGGCATCGATATGTTCTTTGTACCCACATCGGATCCCGGATTTAAGGTGGGTCACATCGAGCACAAGGTGGGGCTCAATGGCAGCCGAACCGGAAGCGTATACTTTAATAACTGCCGGGTTCCGGATTCCTGCCGTATGCCCAATCCCATGGCCCTGCTTATGCTTTTCGGACCGGAGCTTTCAGGCTATGCAGCCATCGCCCTGGGCGGAGCAGAGGCCATGATCGAGAAGACGGCAGACTATCTGAAGAACCGGATCCAGATGGGACATTCTCTCTGGGAGATGCATCAGGCCACCAGACATGACCTGGCTAAGCTTAAGATGGACATTTACAATTTCCGCAATGCAGTGTACGGACATATGGCAAACCGTAATGCCGGCATCCACGATACTTTGGAGGCCGGAGCCCTCAAGGCAGCAACCGGGCCCCTTTTGGAGAAGGTTGCCAGCGAGTGTATGATGCTCATGGGCGGAACCGGCGTCATCCATGAGACGGGCATTGAGAGATACTACAGAGATGCCAAGGCTCTGGAGATAGCCTGCTTCTCCGATAAGACCTTCGTAGACAATGTTGCCAATTCGCTGTAAGAAAGGAGACCACTGATGAAGATCGCAGTATGTATTAAATCCGTTCCGGACCCGGAATATTATGAGAAGATTACCATTGATCCTGAATCCAAGCGGCTGGTCAGAGACGGGATCCCGGCAGTAATCAATGAAGCCGACAAGCATGCCATCGAGGCTGCCTTAAGATTTAAGGAAACAGAGGGGGGAGAGATCACATTACTCTCCATGGGACCTCCGGCGGCAAGAGACCAGCTGATGGAAGGCCTGGCCATGGGAGCAGATAAAGCATTTCTCATCAGCGACCGTAAGGTTGGCGGAGCCGATTCCCTTGCCACTGCCTATACATTGAGAAAATTAGTTGAGAGCACAGGGGAGTATGATGTCATCCTGACCGGCAATGAGAGCGCTGATGGTGCCACTGCCCATGTGCCATCCCAGCTTGGGGTGTGGCTGGGTGCCGCTCATGCCACCAATGTAGTGGACCTGGCATGGGATAACGGCCTGGTGGTGACCAAAGCATTTGAAAAAGGCCGGGGCAGATACAGACTCAGCACCCCCTGCGTGGTAGGTGTGACCGCCAAGGCAAATGAAGTCAGATTCAACGATGTTCGGACTATTCTGGATGCGAAGAACAAACAGCTGGATATCTTATCCGCGGCAGACCTGAAGGAGCTGAATGATAAATATATTGGTCTTGCAGGTTCCCCTTCCCAGAACGGAGAAGTGGAGACCGTATCCGGAAACAAAGAGTGCCTGATGCTTACAGGAACCGAGTCAGAGATCGCAGATCAGATTGCCGCCATCATTCGGGGCGAGACATTGGGGAAGGAGGAAGCGTAATGTCAAAAGAGATATGGGTATATGCCGAAAATAATCAGGGTGAGGTTGCCGGTGTCGCAGCAGAACTCCTGGCCAAAGCCCAGGAGCTTGCGGATCAGATGGGCGGTTACAGGGTAGCTGCCGTGATCACAGGAAATGAGAACAAAGCAGCAAAAGATCTTGGCGCCCTCGGTGCTGAGAAGGTCTATTCCCTCCAGCATGCAGAGCTAGCTGACTACCGCTGTGATGTATATGCGCAGAGTATCAGCAGCCTGGTGAAAGAATACCAGCCGGACTACTTCTTCTTCGGAGCTACGGCAATCGGATCGGAGCTGGCTCCTACCGTAGCGGGTCTTCTTAAGACAGGTCTGGCAGCACACTGCGTTGACCTCAGATTCAACGGGGAGAGGCTTAACTGCATGGTGCCAGCCTTTGGCGGCAAGGTGGTAAGTGAGATCTATATTCCCCATGCCCGTCCTGTTATGGCATCCGTCAGACCTGGGATCCTGGATGCAGGCCATGCAAAAGCCCGGGAAGCAGAAGTGATTGCCGTGGATACTTCTTATCTTGATGGAGTGGTATCCGGAGAGGAATTCCTCGGTTTTGAAGAAAATGAATTGGCTGCCAATAATATCGAAACGGCTGAAGTGATCGTCTCTGCCGGAAGAGGTGCTGCATCAGACCTTGCCTGGGAATCCATCAATCAGATTGCCGATAAGCTGGGCGCCTCCATCGCCTACACCAGAAGCTTTATGGATACCGGCCGCGTTCCGGATGAAACCAGCATGATCGGAACCAGCGGCAAATCCGTAAGACCCAACCTGCTCATCAACGCCGGTATCTCCGGTGCATCCCAGTATGTCTGCGGAATCGGAAAGAGCAAGATTGTGATCAGTATCGACAAAAACCCGCGGGCAGCGGTCTTTGGATATTCAGATTATGGCGTGGTAGCAGATGTTGATAAAATCCTTCCTGCTTTGTCGGATAAGTTGTAAGAGGCCCGCTAATAAGTAATCTGATAGATCATCGGGTCAGGATATGAATGAGATGATAGAGTTGATACCGGCGGAAGATAATATCCGGGTATCAACTCTATTATTTAGACAATATGTAATGACCTCCGATTTGTAGGTTCGTGGATTTACCTGTATGCCATGTATGTGAATATACATGTTCTACTTCTCCTTCCAGTTCTTTGCTATTCATAGTCATTCTCCTCCTGAGGTCTTCTTTTTTTATTTCACTTTTTCACAAACCTGGTTTCGTCATGACTATCTCTCCAAAAAACCTATGAATTCATCAAAAAGATTAAACAACATATCTCCTGAGCAGACTGGTAATTCTGCTGTCGTATCCGGGATCTGCTCCCAGGTATACAGATCCTCTGCCCGCGTCAGAACCAAAGCCGGTATCACATCATAATCCTCACCAAATATGGTCCCGATATATTTCTCATATTTTACTGCCTGTCTGATATCATCCGGATCTATCCTGTCCCTCATTTTAAATTCCAGAGAGAATACCTTATCTTCCGTAACGACAAGCACATCCGCATAGATACGTATGGTTCTTGCTCTCTTGATCCGAAGCTCAAAACAGATCTCCCAGGATGCAACAGACAGCGATTCAAGATCTTTAAAAAGATTTACCATCACCTGTCTGCTGTCACAGAATGAATGGAACAGGCCTCTTTTATCGTTCAGATTTCTTCCTATGGACCTGCAGCCTTCCTTTAATTCCTGGAGCCACTCCTCCTCAGATTGTGACATAAACCGCTCCACAGAGGCATGATAGCCACAGAAATCGGCAAGACCCGTATGCGGTCGTTCCTGGCGGATCAGTCCATGCCAACGGTAGTCTGAGTCCCTGTAACAAAGCTCACGGATAAATGGAACTCCGTACAATATGCGGTTGATATCTGTCCGATGCACCAGGCCTGTCTCTTTGGCAATGTCCTTTGCTTTGATACCATCATGCCGGCAGATGACAGAATACATCCTTACTTCTGTTTCTTTCATTCTTCATTATCTTATCATACTTTTAATACTATGCCTATTTTAAGTTCTGGCCTCTTTAGCCAGCAGCCATGCCATCACATGGACAGACTGCTGGAATTTGTTTAATAGAAGAATCCAGGGCTGAGATTACCCCGGATATGCTCTGTTAACGTTTAAAATCACTGTTTTTCATGTTTTTAAATTCAGTAATCCACATATGTGCCTGATATCAGGCCTTACCCTCAAATTCCCATGTCTTCGTATCAATCAAAAGAAACTCCTGTGTTCCTATCGCCTTCCCCTTCCCGTCGGTTGAAAATACATCACAGGATATTACATTTCCTTCCCTGATTATCTTTTTCACCGGCGTATGTCCTACAACCTGGAGCAGTTTCCTGGGTTTATACATTTTTCCCTTGTAATACTGTGGTCTGTACCAGATTGGGGAATTATCATGCCATAGCTGCTGCCAGTCAAATGTATTTATCGTCTCAATGACCTTATCAACATTATGGTAATGGCTTGATTTAATATATTCCCGTACAAATATATCCGGAAGACCACCATGCAGAAACAGAACATCGTCAATCCTGTGGATAAAGGCCAGCTGATCCATCTCCGGTAAAGATTCCTGAAGATTTCGGAGTTTCTCACACACCGACCAGGGAGCTATCTTTGAATATCCGGTCTCTCTTTGATTCCATGGATAACAGACATCATGGTTACCATAACACCACAGAGTGTCCGGATACTCTTTTGCAAACCGGATTGCTGCGTCATAGGACTGGATGTAAAGGTCCAGATTATACTGCTGATTCCAGTCGTCTGCGATATCCATAAGACAGATTGCCTTATCTGCAATATTCATTTTCATCAGCTCAGATGCCCGCCTGAACATCCATGGTTTCAAGTGGACATCTGGTATTACCAGGATTTTCATATTTGGCTCCTCATAAACTAATATCCCCGCCATGCAGGACGGCATGGCATCCCTGCAGGGCCTGCACTACCTCGGGCCTGAGCAGTCCATGGGTATCTGATATCAAACCTATTTTTTTCATCGCTGTTTTATACCCCTACATCATGCAGCTTCTGCGAGGCTCCTTGTCCATTTCTCCACGGACATACCTGGCATTAAACTTCATATTTTAATCCTCTTCGTTAATCACTCATATCCCAATACTGATCAATGATATCCTGATTAAGATTCTCTCCAATCACAATAAAAATCTCCTGGCCTGTTTCTACATGATGAATGCGAGCCTTGTCCCTTGTCACATTTACTTCGTAAAAACCGCCCTCCGGATCAGGCAGAAAGCCCTTGATGCGCACAATGCTGCCGCAGGCCGGATCAGACATCATCACTTTCAATAGTGCAGTTAGCTGCGGCAGCTCCTTATGCACATTCATATAATAAAGCGTGCTGAAAGCATTTTCCTTGTTGACAGAGAGCTTGACATAGCTCTCATTTTTGTAGCCACAGCTTGTGATAGCCTCCCAGTCTTCTTCGGTTAAGTGCTCCCAATTCTTCTGAAGAATCACCTTACCACAGAAGGTACGGTGACATTGAACATGATGCAGGGCGCGATTCAGGTGCTCTGCTGTGCCAAGGATTTCCTCAGGCGTCGCTTCCTGAACCTTGCTGAAAATGACCATTCCGGCATGGGCAATCTGCGAGGCAAGGAAATAATCCGAAGTCTCAGACAGGCTGTCACTCAGGCCCGCTTCCACGATGGCAATGACATTTCCGGGCTGATACCATCGATCCAGGGGCTCTTCCTTAAGGACATCGAAAAATTCATCCATGTCAAAGATACCGGAAGGCTCAATGAGAACGCGGTCATAACCCAGCATGCCCATGGAAATCAGCTTGGTTTTGAAACGGCGGCGGTGACAATCTGCATCACACCCGCCTGCAACCATGTCCAGGTCACATTGTTGGCCGGACAGGTCCGAAAGAAGCATACGAT
>JAFUDC010000100.1 GCA_017459345.1 Eubacterium sp. | reverse complement strand
CCGCGCGAGTTGCGCAGCGCGTTAGCGCTTTCCTTTGCGCAACTCTGCGATGCGCCGCAGGCTACATCAGATGAAGATTGTGACTCCAACTGATGGAATTAATCTTTCTCCCCCTTTTAGAAGAGGGAGTCACAATCGAATCTGATGTATGGCTGACACGTTTCTGTGATTATTATACCAAAATACTTCTCTTTTGCAACAAAGAAAGAGAAAATTGTACATTTCTTCTCATATTCTCATCCTGCTGATAATAATCTGGTCTACCCTGCATCCAGTCTTTCTCGTCACAATATCTTCAATCTGAGCCCGGTCAGACTGGCTCAATTCATTGTAATTCAAGATGACATCCACATTATTCTCTCCGATAGATACCACGCTGTCCCCGTAACCTTTTGTGTTTAACAGCTGTTCTGTGGATGCCTCCTTCTCTATAATATCTGCAAGGGCAGTGAGTTTGTCGATTGCTTCCTGTCTTGCTGTTTTGTCCAGCGAATCGTTCTGGATGATCGTGTTAAGTGTTTCCCTGGTCTTGGCATGGGTTTGTTCCCTTTCCATTCTGGCCCCGGCGATGTATTCTCCTACCTGGGCCTGAGTCAGCACAGCCTCTCCGATGGTTTCCTCATCCTCAACCTCTGTGGGATCAACCATTTCCTCGCTCATGAGGGAGTCTGCATCAGAGATATCCATAGTGTCTACGTTAGCCATGGATTCTAAATCCTCTTTATTATCCGTCTCAGTGGACTTATTCTTTTTTCCAGAACTGCTCTTTTTATCTGATTGTTTTTCTGCATAATTCGTCTTATCCGTTCCTGCCTTTCCGCCATTGCTTTCATTCGCAGATTCACCGGTATTTATGTTTGACCCGCTATTCTGTCCGATTGTCGGAACTTCGTTCTGGGTAAAGTTAAGGTACCCTGCTACTGCAATCAATACAGCGAGGGATGTAACAGCAATCTGATTCTTGTTGATCATTTTTTTCATGACTGGTCCTCCATTTTTAAGACTTTGATATGACTGGGTGCAACCTGGAATACTGCTTCGGCTGCCTGGGTGACAGATGCTTTGATCTGATTGCTTCCTGCCCCCTGGCAGATAATCAGTATTCCGGCAATCTCAGGCTTCAGCCGTTTTACAACGTAGGGCTCATCGTCCCCGCTTCCGCCGGTGAGGATAGTTTCCTCGTCCTGCTTTACACTGTGGCTTATATGATCATCATCTTCTTTGGTATCCTCTTCCTTTGATTCTTCCTTTGATATATCCTTGTTCAGCACCTGCTCTTCCGAGGATCTTAATGTAATCATCACCTCCACCTGTCCGACTCCATCTACCTGTCTTAGTATGTGTTTTAATTTATTCTCCAGATTGCTGACATATTCTTCATTTGTGTAGTTTTCCTGATCAATATAATCTGATTGGGCTGATGATCCGCCTCCGCTGCCGGACCTGCTTCCGGTTAAACCGAAGCTGTGGCCGTCGGCTGTGCTGAACTTGCTTCCGCTGCCGGTGCTGCTTCTGTCAGCTGAAGTATATCTGCCTGTGATCAGATGACCAGGGGAGCTGGTCAGCAGCAGAACAACTCCCGCCATGGCGATCAGGGCAATTCTTGCCGGACCGATGGAGGCCAGGGCTCCTATCCAGGATTTGACCTTTGTTTGGATACTGTTTTTGTTCATGATACTGATTTCCTTTCAATCGGCTTCGTCTCAACGAATCCCCTGCGAGATTCGTGATTTGTTTTAACTTCCCACATCAATCTCCAATCTATCTCTATCAATGTGATACAACTGACATATAGTCAGGCAAAACTCCTGCAGATCAGGAATATCTTCCTGAGTCATTACATCAGATACTCCTGCCTTCTCTCCCTCCTCCAACACATCTCTCTCCACAGTTCCCTCTATCTTTATATATTCAATTCCATCTATATTTTCTTTCCAGGAAATATTTACATTTTCTATGTTAAGCTGATAAGATTGACCGGTCTGCTTTATCTGCCTGACAATGGCCTGTTCGTAATTGGTCTGAAGACTCTCCTCCACATCTCCGGAGATTTCTTCATTCCTGATAACAGAGAATTCATTCCGCAGAGATGAGAGAATCCATGAAGCATCCAGCCGGTCCTGAAATCCGGCAAGATGGAGCAGGGGATAAATCAGGCAGGACAGGGTGATGAAGCCGGTAAACAATCCCACATATTTCTCAAAGGGACTTTTCTTTAATAGCATAGAGCAGATAATCACAAGAATTTGTGTGTAGAGTACGATTTTCAGCCAATCTCTGATATAAGCGGACATCATCCCAGCTCCTTTTTCTCGTGATCTTATCAATGTTAGATCATGATTAAGGCATCAAATGCTATCACGGATTGTTCCGCTGCATAGCAGCTCTCACAATCCTGATATCATCACATCATCTGATTTGTGGCCATACTGGTAACCGCAATGGCCATGATAAAGAGGGCTGCGGACATTCCCAGTCCATGAATCAACAGAGTCCCGCATCTGGCAGTCATGCTGATGCAAGCAGTATAGCGCCTGTCCGATACCGGTTCCAGCAGGATGGACAGGATGACATTGAAAAGGATATAAATCAGCAGTTTGCAAAGCGGTATAGCCAGGATTACCACCAAAAACAGGATGATGGTGACCCCAAGAGTGTTCTTTATAACCATAGCTGAAGCCAACACCGTGTTGGTTACCGTCCTGGCAACAGATCCTGCCCCGGGAATCAGGCCGGCAATCTGACCGGCTACCCCAGTCCTTGCTGCATCGATGGATGGAAGCAGCATACTTTCCATCACATGGGCACCGAAAAAAAGATAAAATGTCAATCTCATTCCCTTCTTAAGTACTTTGTGCCAGACTGCACACAGCCTGGAAAGCTGCTGACGGGGTGATAAGCTGTGCAGCATCTCCAGAACGAAATAATAGCTGATCCCGGGCAGCAGGATATGCAGAAAACCCCAGTTTAAAAAGAGAATCAACAGCATAAAATATTCATACACTGCCACACCGGCCGTCAGGTTCCCGCTGACTGTCACCGCCGCGGTAAATACAGGAATCATGATTTTAAGAACATCGGACAGGTGGAACAAGGTCTCCCTGAACAGACCGGACATGATCCTGAAATCGCTAAAGAGCAGCATAAAAAGCAGAATCCAGCTGATCATGGTTCCTGTCTCCCCCGCAGATGATCCGGGAAATGCAGATGTCAATGTCGAAAATATAGTCGTAAATAAAATAAGACCGATAACCTCCCGGTAAATCAGGCCGGTAGACCGGATCTCCCAAGTCAAAGTCTCCAGAATCCAGTTAAGAAGCATCTGCCCCAGTTCATGCCAGCGCAGAGCACGTATCAGGCTGTATAACTCCTTAAAATCAGGATATGAATATTCATCTTCCAGCAGATGTAATTCTTCCGCCAGGGCATCGATGTCAATTGTGTCGGAAGGGGAATCTGCATCTATTGTGTCGGAAGGGATATCTGTACCTATTATATCAAGAGAGGGATCTATATCTATTGGGTAGGAAGGGGTTTCAACAGATGAATCACTAGTCAGCGCCGAAGCGGCATAACAAGGCATGCTGGACCAGATCCGGCTAGTACTGATGCTTTTTAAATGACCGGAAACTGCTGCTAAGAATAACAATATGAAATATACTCTGCTGCTGATGAATTTTCGCATGATACACCCCTGAGTCGCCAAATCTGTTAGTTTTTCTGGTCATCCCCTCTGGACTAATTACCTATCCACCGACGAAAGCTCAACGTTTATTCTTTGATTACCCCAAAATCTTTTGTTTTCAATGATTTTGGGGTAATTCTCCATTCTTGCTTTGGCTCTCTTCCTCTGTTTTACCCTTATTTCCCAGGTATTCTTTGTTTTTTGGGGTAATTCTCCATTCTTGCTTTGGCTCTCTTCCTCTGTTTTACCCCTAATTCTCCGGTATTCTTTGTTTTTTGGGGTAATTCTCCATTCTGATCTTGGCTCTCTTCCTCTGTTTTACCCTTAATTCTCCGGTATTCTTTGTTTTTTGGGGTAATTCTCTTTTCTGACCTTGGCTCAGTATTCTTTTTATTGCCCATAATTTTACCGAGAATCAATATAATGATGCATACAAAAGAATCCCGTCTGTTGGTGTCTGCCTACACCACCGTATCAATTGTATCCAGCAAAGACTGCAGAATGGGAATACTCAAAACCAGTATGGAAATCTTTCCAATGAGTTCAAGCTGATAGGATATGGATTTATAACCCAGATCCTGGCAGATTCCTGAGGCAATCGGCGCAACGTCGGATCTAGCCCGCAGTTGAT
>JAFUDC010000099.1 GCA_017459345.1 Eubacterium sp. | reverse complement strand
TCCAGACTTTCCACGGCCTTCTTCCCGGATTCCTCCCTCATCTTGCTGAGGTAGGACGCCATCCTTACGCCGGCGAAGCCTGTTGCGACCAGGATCAGACACACTAGTATGATCCCGGCGATCTGTTTTCCTTTCATATCGTTCTTCCTCCTACTCATTTCTCATAGTTCCTCAGCTGAGATGCCATCACAATTATATCATGAACTTCACTATATAAAAAGGAAAACTTACTAAAACTTTATGATACTCCCAAACATTCCCTTATGGCCTGGATGAGAGTGACATTTTCTTCGTGATTTCGCACACCGACCCTCCAGTAATCCGGGCCCAGATTGACGTAATTGCTGCAGTTTCGGATCATGATCCCGTATTTTTCCAGGCGTCGGTCCAGATTGGTGATGCCCGGTGTCCGGAAGAAGAGGTAGTTGGCCTGACCATCATAGAGATCAAGGGGAAGCCTGGCAAGTTCCTTCTTCATAAAGGCCAGCTCTTTTGCCACTTCAGCAATCACAGCCTCCTTGTATTCGGGTTGGGACAGGGCTGCAATCCCGGCCTGCTGGGCGATGTAGCTGACAGACCAGGCCTGCCCGGCATGGTTGATTTTCCCGATCACCTCCGGATCGGAACACAGCACATAACCAAGCCTGACTCCCGGCATGGCATACATCTTGGTAAATGATTTTAAGATAATCAGATTGGAGTATTTTCCAATATAGGGCTTTAAAGTGTACAACTCTTCATCCTGGCAGATTTCCAGGAAGCACTCATCCACCAGGACCAGACAGCCCGCATCCCGGGCCTTATTAAGAACTTTAAGCAAAAGGTCTCGGGGTGTCAGAAGGCCTGTGGGATTGTTGGGATTACACAGGATGATCAGATCAATATCCGAAGTAATATGATCCAGAAAGTCCTCCCGGACTCTAAGCTCCTCGTCCATCCTGTAATAGATCATCTGCGCTCCTGCTGCAGTGCAGGCTTCCTCATACTCCACAAAGGCAGGCACCGGAAGCAGGACTTTGCCGGGCTTCAGACCGAAGGCCAGCCTGTAAAGAAGGTCCGCCCCTCCGTTTCCGCAGGTGATATGCCCCATATCTACCTGGTCTGCCCCTGCTATCTGCGTCTTAAGCTTAGTACAGTCCGGGTCAGGATAGTTGATAAGCCCGTCGATGGACCTGATCATGGCCTCCCGGATATGGTCAGGAAGCCCAAGAGGGCTGATATTGGCAGAAAAATCGATGAGCTGCGACTCAGAAAGCCCCAGCTCCTTTGCTTTTTTATATATATTTCCTCCATGGGAATTCATTTTCATCTTTTGCTCCACTTGTTTAATCTGTAACTTCCAAGTCTAAACGTTGACATCACATCATCATCTTCATATTAGAAAAGAAGTTGGATCCGTAGATTAGCCATGTCATACCGCAGCAGACCGCCAGGGATAAAAAGGCGCTCACATAGAGCAGCTGGTTGGTCCGCCGGATATCTTCATACTCCACCGGCCGGATATCATCCCCGATGGTGGGCTTTTCCACAGGTTTACCAAAGTAATCATGGGTTCCCCCCAACTGGATATCCAGGGCACCTGCTGCCACAGCCTCTGTCTGGGCACTGTTGGGACTTAAGTGGTTGAACCTGTCCCTCTTAAAAATGCGGACAGCCCCCTTAAAGTCAAAACGAAGGATGGCCGAGGCCAGGATCATCATGACCGCTGCCAGCCTGGCAGGGATAAAGTTGCACACATCGTCCAGCTTGGCGGAAGCATGGCCGATATGAATCAGGTCTTCATTCCGGTATGCCACCATGGAATCCAGGGTGTTGACCGCCTTGTAGGCAAATCCCAGCGGGGCGCCGCCTAAGGCGATAAAGAAGAGGGGTGCTATGATTCCATCTGCCGTGTTTTCCGCAATCGTCTCCACATCTGCCTTAGCTATCTCACTTTCGTCAAGGTTATCGGTATCCCTCCCCACCAGGTAGGATATCTCCTTTCTGGCACCGGCAAGATCCCCCTCTTTCAGCCTGGCATAGACCTTCATGGACTCCGTCTTCAGGCTCTTTGTCGCCAGGATACGGTAGATCAGCCAGGTTTCCAGAATGAAGGGGGCCATGGGATGGATGAATCCGGCAAGCCGCAGCAAACCCGTGATCACAAAAAATGTACCAAGCACAATGAGCAGAGTCAGAAGATAACCTGCCAGCAGCTCCGCCCCTTCCTTCCTGGCCAGGCCTTTCTCCTTAGCCTCCTCGTAGGGACATCCATAAATCAGATATAATAGTATATATTTTATTTTATCAATAAACCAGCCTATGACCTGGACAGGGTGAATCATCCGGTGGGAATCTCCCAGCAGGAGATCCAGCACAAAGCCCAGAACCATGGAATATATCAGTTTCATCTGCAGAATTCCTCCGCCATCTCCACAAAGCGCTCAGCCACTGACCGGCAGTTATGGAAGTAAAAATGAGGATAGCCGCTAAGAACCCTGTCCAGGACATAAATCCCCTGCCAGCTTCTGCCGGTGGACTTGCGCACGGAAGCTGCATCCCCCCGCTGCCCGGCTTTGGAATAGTGGAATTCATGGGCACGAATGACCTCCCCCTTCTTAAAGAAGGCGGTATCCCGGTTTCCCTCCACCTCCACATAGCCAAACTGCATGGATAGACGCCTGGTCATCTCCACATCCGTGGGCACCAGCCCCAGCATGGGCATGGAGGATCCATCGGTTTCGATCAGGTTCCTGCAGGTGTACATAAAACCGCCGCACTCGGCAAATATGGGCTTCCCTTCCCGGGCTGCCTCACGTATGGCGGCCCGCATGGATACATTCTCCGAGAGTTCTCTCCGATAAGTCTCCGGATAGCCGCCTCCCAGGTAGATGCCGCAGGCAGCCTCCGGCAGTTCGGTATCACGGACCGGGCTGAAATATATAAGCTCCGCCCCCAGCTGTTCAAGAATCTCCAGGTTCTCCTGATAGTAGAAGCAGAAGGCCTTATCCCAGGCCACGGCAATCCTTGCCCTCTTCCGGGCTGGCAGCGCAGGGGGATTGACCTCAGGCAGAGGACTTGCCTCCCTGCCAAGCGCAAGCAAAGCCTCTATGTCGATACACTCCTCCGCCATCTCACCCAGAAGGGAAATGACCTCATCAAGATTGCTGATCTCCGATGCTGTCATCAATCCCAGGTGTCGGCTTCCTATGTGGATTCCTTCCTTCTGGGGAAAATATCCCACCGCCCGTATACCTGTCTCCTTCTCAAGCTCCGGCTTCATCATCTCAAACAGGCCTTTGCTGCAGCGGTTGAGGATGACCCCTTTTACCGGATTGTCCCGGTAGCCGACCAGACCCTTTATGATGGGAATCATGGTATGGGACATGCCTTTGACATTTACCACCAGGATGACCGGGGTGTCTGTGGCCACGGAGACAGTGTGGGTGCTCTTCTCACAGGACACACCTATCCCGTCATAATAGCCCATGACTCCCTCAGCCACACTGAAATCTGCATGCCGGCTGTCCTTGGCCATCAGGCAGCGAAGGTCTCCCTCCACAGAAAAGAAGGGATCCAGATTCCGGCAGGTCTGTCCTGTGATATGGGTGTGCAGCATGGGGTCGATATAATCCGGCCCGCATTTATAGGATTGAATCTTAAGACCCCGGTCTGTCAGCGCCTTCAGAATACCGCAGGTAATGCTGGTCTTGCCGCATCCGCTGTTCGCTCCGGCGATGAGTACCCGGGGCATTACTTTATCATTTTTCATATATCTGTCCTGTTGAATCACAAGCAAGTAAAACTTTCCACATCATTAACTAATATCTTTGCTGACTATTATCC
>JAFUDC010000098.1 GCA_017459345.1 Eubacterium sp. | reverse complement strand
TTGCATCTTCGAAGAAGAGCTCCAATCTTAAAAAATGAAATAAATGAAGAAATTGCATTAAAAAGTTCCTGTCCGTCTCTATCTTGTGTTATAATTGTATTTGGCATAGATGATCTCCTTTTTGGTTTTTTGTTTTTTCGTCAACTCAATTATACCAAAGGCAGAGCATCTGTGCCTTTTAAATTGCCTACATTATTGAATTTTCAAGGTTCTACACACCTTTTAGGTGTGGGAAGTTTTAGTTATTTACTATACCTTCCTCATTCATTCTGCTTAATCCTCCCCCGGCATGGGCAATCAGCGGAGAGCTCTCTTTTAACAGCATAGATATATCCGTATAAACCGGCCTTACTTCCCAATCACTGAATATTGACTTTTTACGTATGTTCAGATTAAGAACATTCTCAATTAAAGTCTTATCTATAAATATTCTGTGAAGATAAGTTCTGATGGAACCATCTGAAAGAAAGGTATACCCATTCTTGATAATCTTATCTCCGTCTGACGTAATATGGACATAAATATCCGAATCCTCCTTCTTATAGGAAATCAGGTAACCCGGGTCATCCACTTTTATGTATTCTGCAGCTTTAAAAATCTCTTCAGCAGGTACCAGATTATTAGCAGATATATTATATATGAAAAAACATAGAGAAAGCAATACTAATAACAACAGGCTCAGAGACACTCCAATAAAAGCGCGGAAAAACAAGTTTCTGCGCTTCTGTTTCTTGGAGTATTTATATATTACACTTGAAGAATCCCTGTCCATGATCAATCACCATATTAATTTGCGTCAATTATATTTAGATTAATCATAAATAAAAAATGTGTTGAAATTGTGAGTAAGGTGAAATAATTATAAAAAAGATTAGCTTGGCTGCATTCTTACCTGGCGGCATAATCTGATGATTCTACTTCATAATAAGGTATCATCAGATAACTTCCGGAAGTGATTGAGCTGGATTCCAGCTGGTTGCAGTTTTTTATCTCATTAATATAGGCATTTATGTCTGAAAAGCCCGGACTCATATTCTCATTGGCTATAGACCAGAGGCTATCACCCTTATGTATCTCGATTACTTTATACTGAATCTCACTTAGCTGCTGGTTTGCCCGGGCAACTTCAGCACCGCCTGAAAAGAAAGAAGCCAGCGGGCCGGCTGTCAGAAATAATATAAGCAGGACTGCCGCTAATCCCGGCAAATAGCTGTAAAGAATACCGGGGATGCCTGCTGTATTAATCTGTCTCCCTGAGTTTCTCTCTGCTCTTCTGTTTCTTAAATGTTTTCGATATGAACTCCTATGTAAAGCCTTACATGAATCTGCGGTATATGCTGTCATCTTAACAACCCCCTTTGGCGAACGTATGTTTATCAATCGGTAGGGTTATTATAGCGAACATACTTTCTGTTGTCAATATAAAAATCAAAATTTATCGAACAAATTTTCGTTTGTCAAATAGTTGATTCAAATAGGAATAATCTTGATGATTTTGTTCGTTGCGCAGCGTACAAGCGCTCCATATAAAAGCAGGCTTCCCTATGCACATCCATCAGGATGGATTATCCAAAAAACCGCACTTCTCTGAGGTTAAAAAAATACCTGAATTAGATGTAAAAAACTTGTGTTTCTTACACATTCATGGTACAATAGATAAAACATACGTTCAGGGAGAGGAGTTTATCGTATGGGATACGGGAAGATTTCGAAAAAGCAGCAGGAGATCTTGGAGTTTTTAAAGGAGTCCATTCTTAACAGAGGCTATCCTCCCGCAGTAAGGGAGATTTGTGAGGCAGTGCATCTGAAGTCCACATCCTCTGTTCACTCTCATCTTGAATCTCTGGAGAAGAACGGATACATCCGCAAGGATCCTACCAAGCCAAGAGCTATCGAGATTATTGATGATAATTTCAATCTTACAAGAAGGGAACTGGTGAATGTCCCGATTATCGGAACAGTTACCGCAGGACAGCCGATTCTGGCCATTGAGAATATTGAAGGCTATTTCCCCATTATGCCTGAGTTTGTTCATAACAAACAGACTTTTATGCTTAATGTAAAGGGAGACAGTATGGTCAATGCCGGTATCTTTTCCGGAGATTATATTCTGGTGGAGGAAAGCCGTACCGCGGCAAACGGTGATATTGTTGTAGCTTTGCTGGATGATTCCGTGACGGTGAAAACATTCTACAAGGAAGAACAGATGATCCGCCTGCAGCCGGAGAATGACAGCATGGACCCCATCTATGTGGCTGCCGATGCTCCATTCTCAATCGTCGGTAAGGTAATCGGTCTGTTCAGAAGCTTTAAGTGAATAACAGGCAAAAGGAAAAGGACCAAAGAGGTCCTTTTCCTTTTGCCTGTTTATCATCATATAATCACATCAAATCTTCTTTGGAAATCTCCTTGCCGTCTCTCCACACTCTTTCAAGATCATAGAAGTCGCGGTCTTCGGGACTGAAGATATGAACAATGATATCCTTGTAATCAAGTAGGATCCATCCTGCAGACTGATATCCTTCAATCTGCTTGGGCACATAGCCAGCCTGTCCAAGTGCTTCTTCCACCCCGTCGGACATAGCCTGAACCTGATTGCGGTTAGAACCGTTTGCTATGATAAAATAATCCGCCAGGATGGAGATTCCGCTGATATCAAGGATGGTGATATCTGCTCCCTTCTTATCTTCAAGTGCTTCTACGGCCATCAGAGCCATCTTCCTGGACTCGTCCATACATTTCCCCCTTTCTTGTCAAAATCCGATCCTGTCTCATGTGATAAATCTTTCTATTATCATACCTTATTTTTTACTGTTTTACAATAATAATCCCATGTCTTTTCCGTCATGGGATCGGTGACAAAGCTTCTGGTCTTCAGATAGGCCACGGTATCGGTGAGAATCACTCTCAGGCACTGGTCAAGATCAACAAAAGCCAGACTTCTTACCTGGTCCAGATCTTCCTGCTTGTACCTGTTGGGCTCCATATAATCTGCGACAAAGAGGATTTTCTCAAGCAAGCTCATATGTGGCCGTCCTGTGGTGTGCCAGCGGATTGCGGACAGAATTTCCTCATCCTCTATCCCATAGTGTTCACGGGCAATACAGGCCCCGACAGGGGCATGTAAAAGCTCCGGACTGGCCTTCTCATATGGAGAAATCGACAGGCCGTACAGCTTACCGTATGTCAGCAGTTCCTGTGGGCTCAGATATTTGGCGCAGTCATGAAGCAGACCTGCAAGGCCGGCTTTTTCCATATCCGCACCATAGCGCATAGCCAGGCAGCAGGCAGTATACTCCACGCCAAGTGTGTGTTCATACCTGCTCTTTTTCAGAAGCTTTTTTAAATCATGCTTTATCTCCTGTCTGGTCATGCCGTATCCTCCCTGTACAGGCCATGGTCATTGATATAATCTACAACCTCCCCGGGTGTCAGATACCGTATGCTCTCTCCTGCTCCCGTTCTCCGCCGGATATCATTGGAGGATATCTCCATAAAGGGTGCTTTCAGGAGCCGGATGTCTGCATCGTACTTGTCTGTGATATACTCAATCTGACTCATTAAGGAACTGGAGGTTCCGGATCCCCTGTCTGCCACCAGGATGATGGCCATGGAGAGAATCTTCTCCGTTTCCCGCCAGGACTCGATATGATATAAGGAATCTGCACCCATGATAAAATAATACTCATGATCGGGATGTCTGGCAGTCAGATTCGCCAGAGTCTCCACCGTGTAGGTGGGGCCATCCCGGTTAAGCTCCTCCATAGAAAGCCGAAAGTGCTCATTATCCCTGATGGCAAGATTCACCATGGCCACCCGGTCTTCTTCAGTAACGGTGTTGGACAGCTTCTTATAGTAAGGATTCTTGGTTGGCATAATCAGCACTTCATCCAGGTTAAATTGATAAAATGCAGTCTCTGCCAGCAGTAAATGTCCGAAATGTATGGGGTTAAAGGTTCCCCCCATAATGCCTGTTCTGATCTTTTTCATGGCAGCACGATCTTTCTCTTATCCTCTTCCTTTGCAGGCTTGTAAAGGACGATCTTGCGGCCGATTACCTGGACCACGACAGACCGGGTACGCTCTGCCAGAACCTCTGCAATCTCTCTTGGGTCATCCAGGCAGTTCTTCTGCACGGAGCCCTTGATCAGCTCCCTCTTATCGATTGCTTCCCTTACCGACTGGATGACCTCAGGGGTGAGGGATGCCTTGCCGATCTGGAAAATGGGTTCCATATTTGCGGCAAGACTTTTTAAATATGCTCTTTGTTTACTGGTCATGTTATTTTCCTTTATCTCAATTCAACGTTGTAGTAAACATTTACTTATAATAATCAAACTCCAGATTATACAGCCTGACCGTATCCCCCTCTTCGATCCCAAGCTCCTCCAGCCTGTCCAGTACCTGATTGGTCTTCATGAACTTCTGGAAGAATTCAAAACCCTTCTCGGACTCCAGATTGGTGTAGCCAAGCATCCTCTCCACCTTGGGGCCTTCCACGGTATAGACACCGGGACTTTCCATGGAAACTACGATGGACTCCTCCGGCTCCTCCTTCTGAAGATCCAGGAAGAATTCCTGGTCAAATGTGGTCGTTTCCTCCGGAAGTTCCTTTAAGAGGTTGTTGACATACCAGAGAAGTTCCTTGAGACCCTTGCCGCTGACCGCAGAGATAGGAAAAATTTTGATCCCCGCAGGTCCGAATTCCTCTTCCAAAAGTTCCACCATAACCTGACAGTCCTCCTCCGTCATGGCATCGATCTTGTTGGCTGCGATGACCTGGGGACGGGAGGCAAGTTCCTTGTTATAGGCTTCCAGCTCCTTATTGATGGCCTTGATGTCCTCGATGGGGTCACGGCCCTCCACAGAGGCAGCATCCACCAGATGGATCATGACCTTGGTCCGCTCGATATGGCGCAGGAACTCATAGCCAAGACCGATCCCCTCTGAAGCCCCCTCAATAATTCCGGGGATATCCGCAATCACGAAACCGTTGCCATCCGACAGGTCTACCACACCAAGATTGGGATTTAAGGTGGTGAAATGGTAGTTGGCAATCTTGGGTTTGGCGTTGGTCACCCGGGAAAGAAGGGTGGATTTACCCACATTGGGGAAGCCCACAAGGCCCACATCCGCAATCACTTTAAGCTCTAAGTCCACCCAGAGCTCTTTGGCATCCTGGCCCGGCTGGGCGTATTTGGGAGCCTGCATGGTGGCGGTGGCATAATGGGTATTACCCTTGCCGCCCCGTCCGCCTCTAAGAAGAACCACAGGCTCCGTCCGGTTGGCCATGTCAAGAATCACCTTTCCGGTTTCCGCATCCTTAACCACGGTACCTGCAGGAACCTTTAAGATCATATCCTCACCGCTGGCACCGGTACAACGGCGCTTAGAACCTTCCTTGCCGTCTCCGGCGCTGTATTTTCTCTTGTGGCGGTAATCCGTTAAGGTATTAAGGCCCGGATCTACTACAAAGATCAGGTCTCCGCCCTTTCCTCCGTCACCGCCGTCCGGGCCGCCGTCAGGCACATAAAGCTCCCTGCGGAAGCTCACATGGCCGTCTCCGCCCTTTCCGGACCTGATAAAGATGCGCGCACGATCTGCAAACATACACATCATCCTTTCTGAATTTAAAAAGAAAGCGGCTTCAAAAATAAGATTTGAAGCCGCAGATAATCATAGATACCACTATGCTACTGGGTAAACAGAGCACTGCTTTTTATCTCTGCCCTTTCTCTCGAAACGAACTACACCATCTACCTTGGCAAATAATGTATCATCACCGCCGCGTCCAACATTAACGCCCGGATGAATCTTAGTTCCGCGCTGTCTATAAAGAATATTGCCAGCTTTTACAAACTGTCCATCTGCTCTTTTCGCACCAAGTCTCTTAGACTCGGAATCACGTCCGTTCTTGGTAGAACCAACTCCCTTTTTATGTGCGAAGAATTGAAGGTTCATTTTCATCATGGTCATTACACCTCCTTCGTAATAACGTTCAACCAGGTATCATACTCATCTGCAATGGACAAGACTCCCATCTCATAGGACTTCATGAGAAGCTCCGCTTCTGGCGACGGCTTCCCGTCAAATATTAACTCCACGAGACCTGTCTCATCATCTTCCTCAAACCCGAAAGAATCTGAAGTAAATGCCTCGATACTGTTTACCGTATTGATGGTTAAAACCGATACAGAACAGCATACCAGGTCTGCGCCCTCATCCACGCTGTCAGCATGTCCAATCACCTGAAAGCCCTGATAAGAACCCTCCGGTGACTTATAAATTGTAATAGATATCATGTGATTACTACCAGTTATGTCGTCTGACAAAGTATAAGACTGCTTATCTGCCAATCCCTGGGGAATTAAGCGTTGATCTTCTCAATCTTAACCTTTGTATACGGCTGTCTGTGGCCCTGCTTCTTGTGGTAGCCTGTTTTTCTCTTGTACTTGTAAACGATAACCTTCTTAGCCTTACCGTCTTCAATTACAGAAGCTTCAACAGTAGCTCCGGCAACAGTAGGATCACCTACCTTGACTTCATCACCACTTACAACTAAAACCTGGTCAAATGTATAAGCAGATCCAGCTTCCACGCCAAGCTTTTCAACCTTGATCACATCGCCTTCGCTAACCTTATACTGTTTACCACCTGTTGCAATAATAGCGTACATATGGCACCTCCTGAATAATTACTCGCCAGTTTTGGTGTCCCTTAAGTGATCATGTAAGGGAACTTAGACCGAACTGTGCGGCATACGAAAAATATTCTACCATTTTTAAAGGGTGGTGTCAATAATTATTTTGTTTGTCTCAATCCCTCTTCTCATCGATCCGGAAAATTCAAATTGATATCAATCTTGCAGGAAACTTATACCTTCTTATCCCGCTTTGTAGTATAGCTTTCCTGATAAAGCTTATATATCTCCTCATCAGTTTTCTTTGGGTATGCACTTATCAAATCAGAAAGAGTACGGATATAGTCAATATCCTCTTCCAACATATCGGCAATCTCCTCAGCAGGTAAGACCTTTGTGATCTTTTTCCTGATCTGAGAAATTACCTTTATCACTTCGCCCTCAGCCCGACCTTCCAGGAGACCTTCAGCAAGACCTTCCGCGTGACCTTCAGCAAGGCCTTCCGCGTGACCTTCAGCAAGACCTTCCGCGTGACCTTCAGCATGGCCTTCCGCATGGCCTTTTTCCCGACTTTCTCTTTCTATCTCCTTTTGCCAAAGATACATCTTCATATACTCATTTCTCCATTTCCTGTTCTCTTTTGCATTATGTACTGCTTGATCAAGTTTTTTCACAAAGCTGTCTTCTCCTACTGTCCGGTTACTTACATATGCCAGGAAAGCCTTAAGTTCCGGTGAGACTTCTCCCGTACTCCCTGCTGCATTCAGGAAAATTTTTGCCGTGCCGTCTCCAAGTCTGATACTTGGATCTTCCTGACAGGTATTCTCAAAAGTATAAATATATCTGCCCTCCGAGAATAAATCAAAATTACATATGAAGATGATATAACTCCTGTTCAGGTTTTTATAGTATTCCCCTTTCTCCAGAAGATCCATGTCGATCACAGCCTGATAGTAACGGCTTCTCTTTTTCAGATCATCTTTGTTAATGGCCTGCATCTCCATGTTATATACGGTTCCTTGGTCGTCTTTTACATAGACATCCAAACGGATTCCTTTGGATTCCAGATCCAGATCGATCGTCTTCTGAATCTCAGGATACTCGATATGGTCTATGGGTATATCCAGAATACGCTCCAGCATCTGCCGGCACAACTCTGGATCTCTCATCACCTTTCCAAAAATAAAGTCATCCTTAAGCTCTAATTCCTCCCATGATTTCATACTTGCCAAAAAATACGCACTTCCTTCCTACTATTATATGTATTGATATCATTAGTAATTCGGGAAATGTTGTCTTTTGTAGTGTGGAATCTTTTCTTACGAAGATTGGAAATAAGAGTTTAGATAAGTTTATCATATAATCGATAACAAGGCAACCATATATTTATCGCATTACTAAATATTAACACATTCTATATTTCAATTTTACAAAAGCCGTGCTAAGAAAAAGAAGAGGGCAAAATGATTTTGCCCTCTCACGGAGTAATATAGTTATACACTTATTCTTCTTCTGGATACAAGGATCACTCCAGCACCAAGAACAAGGACAGAACCAAGAATGTAGAAGATTGTAGTACCGATTCCACCAGTGGACGGAAGAACGGATCCACTCTGATCAACTATGTTAAGATTCATTGTACTATCATTATTTAGATTAAGTGCCGCATGCGCTGTATCATCGGTTTCCTTGTGAGTTGCACTGATTAAAACGGTCTGGTCTGCTATAGTATTATAGCCTTCAGGTGCCTTTGTTTCGACCAAAGTATATTCTCCGACATCCAGACCGATTACATCAAACTTACCACTGGAATTTGATTTCATTGTGGTAACGAAACCTGTTGTGGTATCCTGATCAGCAACGGTATATGTGCCATCGCCTTCAATTAGCTTCATGGCTTTGTTAGTGCTATCTCTTATCTCAAACTCAGCATTTGCTAATTCGTTGCCTGGTGTCGCTTCATCTGCGTATTTGGTGTTATTCAACTTATAGGTGAATACCCATACAGTGTCATCTACGGTTTTGCCCATTTCAGTATCGTGACCAGTATTCGGATTATTAGAGTATTCCAGATATACACTATTCTTATTGACAGCATCTATTCCTTCCGCCGCAGTCGATGCATCAAATGCAATCGCATTAGCATTCAGGTGTGCGTTGTAGGTTACAACCACCTCTGCCCCATCATCGTCAATGTTTAATCCGTCTGCTGCTTTCTTGACATCATTGATCGTAAGAGTCCATGTCTTGCCTGCATCTCCCTGTGAAACGCCGGAAACTTCATAATTACCAGAATTAATCGATTTTCCGTTAATTGTCACCGAAGCAATACTATCAAAGGTCACACCGGGTGACATCGTATCTGTGAATACCAGCTTGTATGCAGCATAATCTATCATATGCTCGGATGCCGGTATCATCGCGATCAATCGGAACTGGAAACTCTCATTGATGGTGTGATCCGCAGACTCGCCCCAGATTTCATTCCATCTGGATGAAATGTTGGTTGTATTTGTATCAGATGTTCCATCTTTCGCATTCTCATCATCAGACACCTGCTTATCTACTGTAGGACGCAATGACTTTGGTGTGAAAGTCTGGTCTTTAACAATCAGCGTGATATAGGTTGTAGACGCATGATATTTTCCATTCCAGTTTTCCAGATCCCTGATCAAATAATATCCGCCTTCAAGACCTGTCGCAGGGGTACCGTCCGTTACTGTTTTTACCGGGGTACTATTTAAATCCACATACTTCTCGATTACTGTAAGCTGCTCTTTGTCTGTATGGGCAGCTTCGTCAGCTACTGCCTTTAACGCTTCCAGTGCATTTTCCAAGGTTTCACCGGTCGGAAGCTTGCCGTTAGAGCCGAGTTCAGCATTTGTAAGAACATCTTTTCCGTCCAATGTCTCGTAATCGCCCTTCAGGATCTGATAAATCTCATAGGTGTGCTTCGAGGCTGTGGAAACGGTATAGGATGTATCCTGTTCCGGAGGGGTCGTAACCTCTGTGAATGTCCATGTTCCTGTCATGGTTACATCCTTATCAGGCATAGAGAACTTACCATCGTTGACAGTCGCGTCAGATGTTGTCCATCCGCTGAATTCCCAGGTTCCCGGCACACCGTCTTTTTCTGTCTGATCGGTTGTTCCTGCAGCTTCCACCGTTACAGAATCACCTGTTTTCTGTGTGGTTTCTGGCGGTGCCGAATATCCATCCGGAACATCGCCTTTAACCGTATACGTTACTTTATGCTCGTTCTGCGTCCATGTCGCAGTGTAAACACGGTCTCCGGTCGAGCCTTTTACAATAGTTACATTATCAGAAGCATTTGTAAGATCCGTACCCTTCCATCCTGCGAAGGTGTATCCGTCTTTGGTCGGATTGTTCAGGGTGATATCCTCGGACTCAATGGTATACTTCTCAGGATTTGTTTCCGAAACGCTTCCACCGTCAAGATTATAGGTGATCTTGTACTCAATGGGTGTCCACTGAGCCTCAAGTGTGATATCCTGCTTTACGTCACTCAATTCTTCCTTATCTTTGTAGGTATCATTCTCTTTTGCTTTTGCTCTTGCTTTTGCACTGAAGAGACGTTGTAACAAAGTTGACGGATCTGTTACTGCTTTAACTTTCCAACCAGTAAATGTGTATCCGGTTCTGACAAAACTGTTTTCTTTCAGTTTAAAAGTAGAACCATACTCCTCTTCCTGAGGATCCATTACACCTGTGGTGTCATCCGCACCTCTTTCAAAGGTAATCTTCACGGCAAGCTTGGCCCAAACAGCGTAAAGAGTCGTATCTTCATCAATATCTATACTATTTTTTCCCGCTTCATTTTTATAGGTTGCCTCTGTCGCATCAGCGGTCTCAGCCCATCCATGGAAAATATAACCTTCTCGGGACGGTTCTGAAGAAGTGATATCAAATGTTGCATATCCGGTCTTAACCCCGCTTGTATTTACTGTTGTCGCAGCGCTTTGAGCGGGATTCGGCATATTATCTACCGTATCATCTCCTGCATTCGCATCATACGTAAGCGTTACCTGCTTTGCTACGAGAATTTTAGGAATCTCTTCGTAGGTCACTTCGCCTTTGTTCTCTTCATCATATTCATAAGCCATCTTGGCTTCAACGTTTGAGATAAAAGACTTGGTAGAATCCGGCGATTCGTTTGCTTCTGTCTGCGCTTTTTCTGTAGGCTTCACCGGAATCTTGACTGTATAAGTCGTTCCATCTGTAAGTTCTCCATTTAAGGCTGCACTCACAACAGTATTTCCATCGGCATCTTTACTTGTACTGACGGTTCCCAGTGATACGCTATTGTCTGAAGGTTCAAGCAAAACACCGTAATTCGATCCCGTCCCGGAAAGTTCCACATACGGGCTCAATGTGTCTGTGATTACCACATTCTTCATCGGCACTGTGGATGTTTCTGTCATGCCTTGTGTTTCTTTGATTTCCTGGAAAATCTCACTCCAGTTGCCGCCGCCCGCACCGTAAACATAGGATGCGTTATTGTCAGCGGTACCAGGGGTAACCGTTGCCTGATTGAACATTCCAAACATAGAATTATTTACAGCACTGGCTCCCGGATACTGACTCGATATGTAACGAGTCGCCGGATCTATACTGGCCACTCGCTCATCTGTTGTCAGCTCAGTTCTATTTGCTGCCCCAACTGACGTTGCATCAATCTTAACAGAATAAATCTTGGTATTAGCAGACTTCGCAGTTTTTGCATTATTGATGGCATCAGCATAATCATCAATATCAAAATCCGAGATAATAGCCATAGCCTTATCATTTGAAGCCTCCGACCAACCAGAACCATTTAAAAGACTTGCTGCAGCTGCAATTCCAGTCGCCATTTTTGTCCCGGCGTTTTCAACACCGCTAAAGGTTAATCCGGAAATCGTGCTTGGACTATAAACTTTGCTCATACTTGCAGAGTCATTGAATGTCACGACACCGACCTGAGAATTCTTAGGTAAGCTATTCACTAATGACTTAATTGCAGCATTCAATGCAGTCTCTTTTCCTACGATAGATCCTGAGATATCAATGACAATTACAAGATTCGTACCTTTGCCCTGCATCCCGGGAGTCGTTGTTGTACTCTCCATGTCATCTCCAGTTACATTCAATGAAATGGTATATTCTTCCGCGACCTGGTTCTCGGGCGAAATAGATTTTACATATGTAGGATTTCCCGGTGTTGTTTCCGTTGTTCCCCCGGAGCCGGTTCCCGTTCCACCGCCACCAGGATTCACGGTTACCGTAAATGTCACGGAATCAGGTGCAGAATAACCACTAGTGGCGGTTCCATTTACTGTAATGACAGCCGTTCCTGCAGAAACACCCGTTACAGAAATGGCATTATCACTGATAGTTGCTGTAGCCACATCAGCGTTGCTGGATGTCACTGTAAGATCTGTGCATCCGGTAGGTGTAGCCTTAACAGAACCATTTGCGCCCAATTCAAGAGTAACGGCCGATTTATCAAGCTCAATTTTTGCTTTATTATTTGTATCTTCCTTTTCTTTTACGGTAATCGTAAAGGTTTCTCCCGGGTTAACCCAACTACCGCCACTTACATATTGATGATATACAGTTACCGTGCCCGCTGTTATACCAGTAACATTTGCAATATTAGTCCCTGCATAATAAGATGAGGATGCATTATTATCAATATCCCATTCAATATAATCAACGTCATCTTCGTCAGTATACCAATAATGATAATTTCCATAGCTACTGGGTTTTGTTCCTTGCAATGTGAGAGTTTCCCCTACATAAATCGTGGCACTTTTTCCAGGAGATATTGTTTTTCCTGCATCACTACCTCCTGAAGAACCTTCTAGTTCTGCTTTCGCAGCGGCGCTCTTGATATTGTCAAAAGCAGTCCCAGAACTACTATAATCAGCCCATGAAGGATATGGAACTCCGGATGATGAATAGGTTGCATTATTAATTGCATCTGTTGTAGCAGTTTGCCCAGATAACGTTTGGTTCAAAGAGTAAACTGCATTTTTTAATACATACTCATCCTTGTTTGCAATATTTCCAGAAGGTTCTGCCGTAACACTCGTAAATTTTCCGTTACTCACGGTTAGTGTTACCGTAACATCATATTCATAGCTATACAGCTTCATATTTTCTGTATAGGTGTATGTCCCATCTGCAAGAACACCATCTGAAGATGTGCTATCTCCACTACTTGCTGTATCCGCCGCCACCGCAAACGTAGCGCTCGCCGTACCTGTACTGGACACTATCCCCACACTATGTGAACCTGTTCCTAATGTTTCCAAATAAGAACTGTCCAAAGTAACAACTGTAGAACCGCTCTTAGCTGTAAATTTTCCTGTCGGCACGGTAGAACCATCTACTGTAACCTTATTTAAAAATAAGCTATAGTCTGCATCTGATCGGAATGTAAGCCCAGTCGTGCTTCCTTTGGTCCAACTTACGCCATCCCCTTCGATAATCTTAGGTTCCACTACTGCACTTGTCGTTTTTGCCAATGCTTCTGTCAATGCTGTATGGACTGCGGCAGAATATTGTGTTGCACCGGATACTGCATCAATCTCATCCGCTGACTTTCCAATGTAGTGCTCTGCATTTTTGCTGATTATGGAATCCCAGCTGCCGACGCAGGAATCACTGTCCGCAGTCAGGCTTACAACTTTACCATCTGTATCCAGACCAACATTCAAGACCAGCTTACTTCCCTCAGAATCTACAACTGAAGCAGTACCTGTTACCGTCTGAACTGGTTCGGAGCTGCTTTCCGATGAGTTGGTTTTTCTTTCGAGTGCAGTATTCAAAGCCGCTACAACAGCATCTGCAAGATCTGATGTATAATATTTTTTGGCAGTGCTGTAGGAGCCGCCGGTTGTGGATGTCGATACCGTTGAACTTGAAACAGCATCCACTCCACCGGCATTAGTTACTGAAGCTTCCTTCCCCACATAATTGTAATATACATCGGTTGTGATTAATTTCGACATCTTATCATCGCTGGCATTCGTAATCCAAAGACCGGCAATCTCTCCATCAATAACAGCAACATTAAGTGTACCGTAATATGATTTCTTTAACTTACCTTCTTTGTACTTATAAGCACGTACTGTACTTGTGTACACCCCATCTGCTGCTACCTGGCTCCCGGTCACGGCAGATACCTGGATTCGGTTTAAAGATATGAACAGGATGGCTGTCATCATGATGCTTATGAGTCGCAGCCATAGACTGTTTTTTTCTAATCTTCTTAATAAAGATACATTTTCTCTCATTGCTATATTCTCCATTATCTTTTATAATTCAAATCTTATGTTCACATATTTCTGCCTGGTCTGTACTAAGAATAAACCATCCAATCCTCCTCTCATCCTGAATTTACTCTCTTCTTTCGCATATTGTTAGTGAAAAAGAATATCGTTGACTTTAAAAGGACAACATGGTAAGTTATTTGAATCGGATATTAGAAACAACTAACCATATTGTCCAAAAATGTGTCCCTACCTGGCCAGTAGGAACCTTTTTTATCTTAACATATTTTCAATTTGGATTTGTTTATCTTTTGGAAACGTATCCAAAAGATAAAATGGTTTGGCAGATTTATAAACTTCAGATTTATTTTTGTCAGCTTATTTCCGGACTTTGTGTAAGGGGTCTCTGTTAAGATAAATCCAATATGTTTTAAGGAGATTGTCTAAATATTATGAAGAGAGAGAAGGACACATTTTTATCCATTATTACAGCTTTAAAGGATATTGCTTCAGGGAAGGACTCATTTCAGACAGGCAGAGTCTGTCGGATTGACAGGGAGGAGTTTTCAGGCAGGTTCTGTTTTATACTGCCCTTTGACTCGGTGGCTCTGTTGCTTCTGGATATGGATTTTTATAAAAAGTCAGTCTTTCGGACGGATTTTTGTCGAGAAAAGGAGCAGGGTGATATCAGCAGTATTTCTTACTTTACGTGTGTGAGTTCATCAGTACACCACACTTCAAGGATGAATTATCTCCTGAAAAAAGATACGATTTATTTTGATACTTTCCCCGAGAATGACGGGAAAATGTATTTTCTGCCTGGGGCCAGTATACAGGGTCTCTGTATTTTCTTTCTGCCGGAGACAGCACAGAGAATATTCTTTATGTATTCTGATCAGATCAGGCAATGTATCAGCATGGATCATTTTAACTCCTGTCTGCCTGCGCCTGGTTTGTCAGAGACTGTTTCAATGATCATCCGGCAGCTGGAGAACTGTCCTTTTAAGAAACCTGGTTTTACTGAGATATACCAGAAGAATAAAATGAATGAACTTCTGACTCTTTTCATCTATGAGCTGATGGTGGATTCAGAGAAATGCAGCATCCCTTTGACAGCCGCAAAAGGATCTGGCATCAGGGATGATGATAAAGAGCAGGTACAGATGATTCTTGATTATCTGGATTCAGATATAAATAATGCGATTACTTTGGATAAGCTTGCCCTTGTCGCCCATATGAGTAAGAGCAAGCTTACAAGAACTTTTAAGACAGTGACGGGCTTTACCGTCAAGGAGTACCGGACCAGGCTGCTTATAAACAGGGCGGCTGGCCTGCTGGCAGATCAGAAGAACTCTGTTTCTGATGTGGCCGCAGCCTGTGGTTTTCACCGTCTGGATAGTTTTACGAATTTCTTTAAAAGTCAGACCGGTTTGTCACCGAGCCTGTATCGGATCCGACATATGTCTGGAGGGCAGGATCGTCTTACAGGTGAAATGTAAAAGTGGTGAATCGTTATGTAACAGGGATTTCTGAACACTGTTCGTGCAGGGGTCGTCTTACCTTCTGCCGGGTCATTTCCACCAGATTAAGGGCTGTGATATCAATGACCCTGGTTCGTACCCGGTCTTTGCTGCAGACCTCCTGGAGCTTCTTTAGGAGCTTTTGCTGCTGGTCTATATATCTCATATTGATGAAATCGATAACGATGATGCCGGATAAGTTGCGCAGGCGCAGCTGGCGGCCGATCTCTTCCGCGGCCTCACAGTTGATCTGATAGAAGAGGTCATCATTCTGGCGCTTCTTTTTTGTCACACTGCCGGTATTGACATCGATGACCACCATGGCTTCGGTCTGTTCGATGACCAGACTGCCGCCTGAAGGGAGCCAGACATGCTTGTTAAGGGCCCGCTCATAGTGGGTCTTAAGGCAGTAGAGCTTATGCAGAGGGTATTGGTCCTCATAAAGCCGGAGCTTGCCTTCTATGGTCTCATCACCGATGCTGCTGTAGTAGTCCCTAAGATCTTTATAGATCTCCGGATCGTCGGTAAGAATTTCTCCGAGTTCTTGCTTGGGCAGGTCTGCGGCCATGCTGATATAGTGGTCCGGAGTCCGGTAGATGCAAGTCTTGCCCGGGGCGGTGCTGGCTTTTTTCAGCAGACGGCTGCAGCGGGAAGTCAGCTGGGTCAGTTCTTTGATCAGCTCTTCCTCTGATGCTCCTGCCGCATTGGTCCTGACAATCAGGCCGAATTGGCGTTTTTGCATCATATCGATGCAAGATGTTCCTTCTACAGCTAAATCATCCATATCCCATATATCAAGGTATCCAGATTCATCTACATCTGGGGCACATCTGTTGTTCAACAGATTATTATAATGATATGCAACGATTTTCTTCAGCCGCTTCCGTTCCTCTCCGTCTGTAATCTTCTTCGAGATGCCGAACCTGCGGTCCGACAAGGTCAGGACAAAGTACTTGCCCGCGAAGCTGATATTGCCGTCAGCCACAGGCAGCTTGCTTTTTACAGCATCCTTGCTGATCTGAACCAGGATGATATCTCCCCCATAGAGCTTGTCCTCATGGCCTGGGGACAGCTTGACCGGCTTAGAACCATCCTTTGGCAGTGGGTAGTAGCATTTCTGGCCAGGACCAATTTCAAGAAAGGCTCCGCCAATCCCCTCTGCTACCCGCTCGACCCGAGCAGCGTAGATATTGCCTAAGAGGGTGCTATCCTGGCTGTCAGCGGTTTCACAGTAGAGTTCAACAGGCTGGCCATCGCAGAAATAGCCATAATATATTCTATTTTCTTTTCTTGTAATGATTAGTTTATTTATGTTGTTATTCATTGTGAATTTAATTTTTCATTTTCTGGATAAATGTGATGTTCAGAAGAATAATTATATCTCACATCTCGTTCTCGATAGTGGGAGACAGAGAATCGTCCCCCTGTCTCTCAATCATCTCCGTCACATCCCAGCCCACAGATCCCAGAGGAGCAAGTACACCGTCTTTTTTCAGATAAGTTTCCAGCCGGTGATAACGGAATCCGTAAGGGTTGTATTCGTATCCCAGATATTTGCAGAAGGCTTCTATGACCAGCTGGGGTTTGAGGTTTTCAGCTGAACCGGTGACAAGCTTCATGAAGATGGCGTTCCCCTGACCCCGGATTTCAAGTATCATGGGGGAAATGTCTACCTCCTTCTCGCTTCGCTTGGTTTTCTTCAGAATTGGAATGGTTTCCTGGAAGAAGAAGGCCTCCGTCCTTTTGGTAAAGGCGTCGGTATAGTAATAACCAGGCCGGAAGCTTACCAGATAGTCTGCGGCGGCGGTGACTGCCATGCAGTTTTTTTCCTTATCATCGATCTGTTTAAACTCGGTGACGGAGATGCCTTCATTCATAACGGCATTGAGCCGGTTAAGCATCTCCTGACCGGGGTAGGACCAGTCAAAGTTGACATCCACGTATTCTGCCTGGCTGGTCATGCCTAATCCCAGTGGAGCGGCAAAACTCATCATCTGGTGGGGACTCATGCCCTTGGTAAAGCTTACGGGCAGGCCGGCCCGCATGATGGCCTTGTGGAAGTATCTCTGCACATCCAGGTGGCCGATAAAGCGGAGCACGCCGGTTTTGGTCCATTTAATTCTGGCTTTCACTGCTATCTACCTCCGCACTTTCAGAACTTCTGATTCTATCATTCCCGGCTGGATGACTCTCATCCGTCTCATTTCCATCCGCCTTCGCAATTTGTATATTACTTCCGCCTGGCCCATTTCTCTTCTCAAAACATACTCCGCCCCCGAACCTTGCTGCTCCGCAGCCGGAGCATTTCTCCCGGCAGTTGGGGGTCACTTTCTCTGCCATGGCATTCTTCCACTCCCTTTTCAGGAATTCCTTGGTTACCCCGATATCGATGAAGTCCCAGGGGAAGATCTCATCCAGGGGCCGCTGCCTTGTGGTGTAGAAGTGATAGTCAAGGCCATGCTCTTCCATGGTTTCCATCCAGCGGTCATAGTGGAAGTACTCGGTCCAGGCATCGTAGATGCTTCCCTTCTTATAGATATCATAGATGACAGGGCA
The DNA here is from genome assembly GCA_017459345.1 of Eubacterium sp. GTDB lineage: Bacteria > Bacillota > Clostridia > Lachnospirales > Lachnospiraceae > Anaerobutyricum. Next base: position 44,669 of record JAFUDC010000098.1, on the reverse strand, counting down.
TAATCTCCGGTCCCCCCGGGCCAGGATGCCCTCGACCACAGTGGTGGATGCATCATGGTATTTAAATGAGAGGCTGCGGCGGTTATGCTGTTTCTTAAACTCGTCATTAACCAGGTGGGCCCGGCGGGTGTATTCCTGTTTCTCGCACATGGAGGCCCACTGGAATGGGGTGAAGGGCTTGGGTACGAAGAAGGAGCAGCTGGCTCCCACAGATACCCTGCCATGCCGGTACTCCGAATCCAGCTTATAGTAGTCCATGGCGATATTCTCGCTGAGATGGGCAATTCCCTTCATGTCCTCCTCGGTTTCTGTGGGAAGGCCCATCATAAAGTAGAGCTTTACCTTATTCCAGCCTCCCTTGAAGGCTTCCTCGGCCCCATGGCGGATTACTTCTTCCGTCAGACCCTTGTTGATGACGTCCCGCATTCGCTGGGTTCCTGCCTCAGGAGCAAATGTAAGGCTGGACTTTTTGACATCCTGGACTTTGCTCATAACATCAAGTGAAAATGCATCGATCCGCAGGGATGGCAGGGAAATATTGATATTCTTCTTTCGGTAATGATCGATGAGGTAATTGCATATTTCCGGCAGGCGGGTGAAATCGCTGGAGCTTAAGGAACTTAGGGAGATCTCATCGTTGCCGGTGGCTCCTAACATCCGGTCGGCAAGTCCGGTAAGCATAGCAAGACCTCTTTCCCGGACCGGCCGGTAGATCATGCCTGCCTGACAAAAACGGCAGCCCCTGGTGCACCCCCTCTGAATCTCCAGGACACACCGGTCCTGGGTCACCTTGATATAGGGGGCAATGGGGTGCTCCGGATAGTAAGTATTGGTCAGGTCCATCTGTACCTGCTTTAATATCCTTCCGGGTACATCCGGGTACTTCGGTTCAAAGGAGGCTATGGTGCCATCCTCATTATAACTGGTTTCATAGAGGGAGGGAACATAGAGTCCCGGCATATGGGAACATTTTCTTAAGAATTCTGCCCGGCTTCCGCCGGCTTTCTTATGCTCCTGATACATGTCGATCAGGTCATAGTAGATGGTCTCCCCTTCCCCGATATAGAAAATGTCAAAGAAGTCTGCCAGGGGCTCGGGATTGTAGGTACAGGGACCGCCCCCGATCACCATGGGGGCATCCTCCCGCCGGTCTTTTGCATAGATTCCGATCTGGCTCAAGTCCAGCATCTGAAGGATGTTGGTATAGCACATCTCGTACTGGATGGTAATGATAAAAAAGTCAAACATGAAGACCGGGTCCTGGCTTTCCAGGGCAAACAGTGGGATACGCTCTTTCCGCATCACGGCATCCAGGTCCACCCAGGGGGAGAAAACCCGCTCACAGTATATGTCCTCTCTGCGGTTAAACATATCATAGAGGATCTGCATGCCAAGATGGGACATGCCAATCTCATAAACATCCGGAAAGCCGAATACGATCCGGGTACTTACGGACCCCGGATCCTTTCTGACCATATTTACTTCATTGCCAATGTAGCGCACCGGCTTTTCTATACTTAAGAGAATCTCATCGGTCAAAGCCAGATTCTCATCGTTACCAAGATTCAGGAGTCCGCCGGCAGGGGGAGTGATCTCCACCGTCTCTCTGATGACATATTCGGTCTGACTGACTGTCTGATCCGGGATACTGCCGGGGGGCATCTTTATATTATCTTCTCGATGGTTCATATTGTAATCCAATCTATTATTATCTTTTTTGATACATCTTCCTTTTTGTCACAATCAACACCAGGTTTTATTGTGACTCTCCTCTTTAGGAAAAAAACACGACTCTCACCTGATGCAGCCTGCGGAGCATGGCAGAGTCTCGAAATCAGTACAAATCCAGGTATGTATTCACAAACTCCAGTATTGCCCCGTAGAATCCATCAGGATCCTTGGCCTGGGCCTGGGCATGCCCTGCTCCTTCCACAATCAGCAGCTTCTTATCACAAGTTGCTGCCCGGTAGAGCTTCCGGCTCATTTCCACGGAGATCATGGCATCCTGGTCCCCGTGAATAAAAAGTGTCGGCGTATGGCTTTTCTTTACGGCAGCCAGGGCATCCGCCTTCTTAAGGTCATATCCTCCCCGGAGCCTCAGCATGAGGCAGGCGGAATCAACCACCGGAAAGGGGGGAAGGTGGAACCACTCCTGCGCCTTCTGGCCGAACATGGAGTAGGCATCAGTATAGGCACAGTCTGATACGATAAACTTCACCTGATCCGGGAAATCCGGCTCCCCGCTCATCATCAGGGCAGTGCTTGCCCCCATGGACTGGCCGTGTATGATGATCTGAGCCTGGGGATCCTGGTCTAATATGTAATCGATCCACAGCGTACAGTCATAGTGGTCTGTCCATCCCATGCCGATGTAGTCCCCCTGGCTCTTTCCCTGGGCCCGGAGATCCGGCACCAGGGCGTGATAGCCACGTTTGGCATACCAGAATGCATATGGATACATAGCCTCCTTCCAGCCGGTATAGCCGTGAAGGAGAAGAACCCATACATGGTTATCTCTCTCCGCCATGATTTCGGAGGCAATCAGCTTATATCCGTCTGCTGTCTTCCTGGAAACAGTCCGGATATCTGCCGATTCCAGCCAGTCCTGATAGGGTTGCTGGCCATTTTTCAGATGTTCCCTGATGTCATCGGATTGTACCTGTTCCCCGTAGCAGCGCTCGGTGATGTCCTCGAATATCTGCAGCTTTTTCATAAAGGAGGGGATCAGGGCAGCACTCACCAGGAAGTTGATCAGGATGATATAGCCAATAAGCAGGATGCCGGCGGCAGCCAGGATGAGACGAACAGGCTTATGGTGCCTTTGCTTCCCTTGTCTTCCTGTTTCCTTCTTTGTGCTGCTGGTATTATAGATATTGTCTTTTTCTCTTCTTTTATTATCCAACGTTTCTATAACTTGCCCTTTTTCAAAATTGACTTAGCACCAAAACTGTATCCTCAAATCATCCTTGAATGTAAGTGGAGGATGTAGTTTATGACACTATTCCTGTCTGCTATTGTACTGTCATGGTCATCTCGTCAGACAGCTTACTGATCTTCACATTGACAGTTTTTGATGCTCCGCCTGCAGAAGATACCGTAATCCTGGTATGTCCATGTCCTTTGGGGGTGACATGTCCGCTTTCGTCCACCTCTGCAACCTGAGGATTATCAGAAAGCCAGGATGTGATCCGGTCACCTTTATTCAGATAGACCCGGATCTGATTCCTTTCATTCTCTATGACAATCCGTATTGTCGCGGGAAGAAATGATGACTCTTTATACTCTATCTTCTCACAGATTCTGCACTGGTGCTTTCTGTAGCCGGCTGTAAGAACCGTGGACTCCTCCATCTCCTCCCAACCGGAATAGTCATGGCCGGCGGCAGGCAATGTCTCCTGCCTGATGATCCTGCCGCACTGAAGGCAGTTTTTCACCCGGTATCCACTATTTTCACATGTGGCCGGCCGCTTCACTTCCCAGCTTCCAGGCACATGGACGCCTGTGGCCGGAATCGTCCTAAGCTCTGCCTTGCCGCAGATCCGGCAGGCCCGGCTTTCCAACCCGGTCTGGTCGCATGTGGCTGCCCTGGATATCTCCCAGGAAGAATATTGATGCTTGCAGGCGACACGATAGAGACCATTATAATTCTCGCTGTTTGCAATGCTGACCAGCATAGATTCGTTCAGGAAATCAATTTCTTCCACTTCCCGGTATTTATCCGAAGTGAGGCTGTAAACCCCCTGATAACTTCCATCAAGTCCGTAGACCGCCAGTATATTATGTCCGACTGAGTACCAGACGATATACAGGCTTCGGCCATCACAGGCCATTCCCTGGTTGACTGCATACTGAGGAACATCAAAAGCCTTGTTCAGATAAGTGAAATCCGTGGTCTCATAGATGGTATTGCTGGTTCCCAAATAATAGACTTTTTTGGATGGAATGTAGGCAATCTTACAGCAGTTATGGTTCATGATCACATCCCGGTTCAATGTCAGATGGTGGTTGTAAAACGAAAATACATAGGCATGATTATTAGAGACGCTTACTACCTCCTGCCTGTCCGGATTGTAGGTCAATGAATTGCTATGCTGGGTAAAGAAAGAGGAATGCTCTACTTCTCTCCTGCTTCCGGCCTCCAGCACAACATATGTGGTGCGCTCCCGGTCTGAACTATATCGTGTGTAGATGATGTAATCCCCGGCTGCACACATACCCTGTGAGCTGATCCCATAATAGGAGGAGGAGGGGGTAAAATAAGGCCTCATATCCTCCGCAAGCTCCTGATCTTCATGACAGAATACAGTATCAGCCATAACTGTAAAAGGACAGGATAAGGCAGTCAGAAAAAACAGCAGGAATAACAGAGTCAGATCAGTTCTCATCCTTTTTTTGATGCAATCGTGTTTAATTGAGTCAAAACTAAATAAGTCAGTACGATTTCGCATTTTTGCTCCCTTTCAATCCATTCATATATGATAACAAATCCGTTGATGAATTTCAAGTTACCAATCATTACGGGATTATTTCAGGATAATGCCCTTTTAATAATATAATAATATTTAAATTTAACAAAATGTTCAGTACTAATTATGTACTTATTTTTAACACACAAGTACATATTAATTCTATAATATACTATGATTTTAGGGCTGTGCTGACAATCCGGTATACAAAAGATGAATAATATTCTGAAAGGAGTACATATATATGAGCAAAAAGAACGAAAAACACCTGGGTCTGCGCATTGATCTTGAAACCCATGAAAAGTTTAAGTATCTGGTAGAATTTGAAGGCAGATCCATGAACAGGGAAGTTGTCTATCTGATTAAAAGAGAAATTGCCGAACATGAGAAAAAATACGGAAAAATTCCATCAAGTAAAGATAAAGAATAACTGTTCAGATGATCTGAACAGTTATCGAATCTCCTCTGTGATTTTCCTAATCTGACCATTGATATCCTGGGCCCATGCCTCAAGGCTTTGTCTTGACATGGGCTCTTCAATTTTCTCGTGTATAGTTGACCGGGCTGACTCACTAAGAATCATCCTGCCGGGAACAGCGAAAAAACCTGCCAGGATGATGCAGACCAGAAGCCTTATGCGAAAGACAGCATGCCAGCCTAAGGGCTCTATGGGTTTTATGCCGCCCTCCCCGGTTCGGGAATAAGACTTCTGATAAGGCTTATGATGGTATTTTCCGCGATATATCTGCTCTCTCTGCTTTCTCTGGTATGTTTGAGGATCATTCATTGGACACTTCCTGGAAATCACTGATTATCCTATATATATGTCCATCTCCGTTGATAATATGATTAGTTAGCAGATTTTTAGAAAATACAGTTATGGGAAGTTCTTAACATTAATTCTTAAAGCTGTGAATCGGTGCCGGAATTCTTCCTCCCCGGTTGATAAAAGCAGAGCAGTCAAAGGAATTAACCGGCATGATGGGTGCATGACCCAGCAGGCCGCCGAATTCTACCGTCTCCCCAACACCCTTGCCGATCACCGGAATGATGCGGACAGCTGTTGTCTTCTGGTTAACCATGCCAAGCGCCATCTCATCGGCAATAATGCCGGAGATTGTGGATGCCGGTGTATCACCGGGGATGGCGATCATGTCAAGACCCACCGAGCACACGCAGGTCATGGCCTCCAGCTTCTCCAGGGTGAGGGCTCCTGCCTCCACAGCATCGATCATGCGCTGGTCTTCACTCACCGGGATGAAGGCTCCGCTCAATCCGCCGACATAGGATGAAGCCATGACGCCCCCCTTCTTTACCTGGTCATTTAAGAGGGCCAGGGCTGCGGTTGTGCCGGGAGCACCGGCATATTCCAGGCCGATTTCCTCCAGAATCTCGCCCACACTGTCGCCTACTGCCGGAGTCGGGGCCAGGGACAGGTCGATGATGCCGAAGGGAACACCCAGCTTTTCGGATGCTGCCTTTGCCACCAGCTGACCCACACGGGTGACCTTGAAAGCGGTTTTCTTTATGGTCTCACAGAGGACTTCGAAATTCTCTCCTCTTACCTGTTCGATGGCTCTCTTGACCACACCGGGGCCGCTGACCCCCACATTGATGATGCAGTCAGCCTCTGTGACGCCATGGAAGGCTCCGGCCATGAAGGGGTTGTCATCAGGAGCATTGGTAAATACCACAAACTTGGCGTTGCCAAGACCATCTCTGTCTTTGGTCTTTTCCGCAGTTTCCACGATCATCTCCCCGATCAGCTTGACCGCATCCATGTTGATGCCGGTCTTGGTGGAGCCCACATTGATGGAGGAGCATACCCGCTCTGTCACGGAAAGGGCCTCCGGGATAGATCGGATCAGGTACTCATCTGCAGGAGTCATCCCCTTACTTACCAGGGCAGAGTAGCCCCCGATAAAGTTGACCCCCACTTCTATGGCAATGGCATCAAGCTCTCTTGCAATGCGGACAAAGTCCTCAGGACCCTTGCAGCAGGCTCCGCCGATCAAGGCGATGGGAGTGATGGAAATTCGCTTATTGACAATGGGAATACCGAACTCCGTCTCAATTTCCTTGCCGGTCTTTACCAGATTCTTTGCCTTGGAAACGATCTTATTATGAATTTTGCTGCAGACCTCATTAAGGTCTGTGCTGATGCAATCAAGCAGACTGATGCCCATGGTGATGGTGCGGACATCGAGATTCATTTCGTGGATCATCCTGTTGGTCTCTATGACCTCATTAATGTTTAACATATCTGCCTCCTGCCTGCTGTATTAGATTCTATGCATCATCTCAAAGATATCCTCGTGCTGGGCCCGGATCACGACACCGATCTCCTCCCCGATCTGGTCAAGCTCTGCCGCCATATCAGGAAATGTCTTGACAATCTCCTCGGACTCCACCACCATCATCATGTTAAAGTAACCGCCGGTAATAGTCTGGCTGATATCAAGAATGTTGATCTGATTGCTTGCCAGGTAGGTGCAGACCTTGGCGATGATGCCGACGGAATCCTTGCCGATTACCGTGATGATTGATTTTTTTAATTTCTTCTCTCCCATTATGTCCTCCTCTTATTTCCCATGTCATTATCTGACTGAAGCTGTCAGATGCATAATCTTATGTAACTCTCATGCTGCCAGTCAGCAGACCGTGGGTTCCGTCCTGCTGGCAACCTTCATGGTGATATTTTTCTTCTCTATGTCGATATTATGGATCATCAGCTCCACCTTGACGGCTTCATAAGCCAGATCAACATAATTATTTTCCTTACTCAGGTGTCCAAGATAAATCTGGCGGCATTCTTCTCCGATGACCTTGGAGAGAAACTGACCTGCCCGCTCATTGGACATATGTCCGGTATTACTCATGATCCTCCGCTTTAATGGGTAGGGATAAGGTCCCACCATCAGCATGTTGAGGTCATGGTTGGATTCCACCAGCAAAGATCTGCAACCCTGCATTTTCTCTACCAGATAGTCATCAAAGGTGCCGAAATCCGTGGCGATGCCCACCTTGGACTCCTCATCAGTAAATGTATAGCAGACAGGGTCTGCGGCATCATGATAGATTGTTGACGCCTCCACCCGGATTCCGTTTAGATCCATGGGCCGGTCCGCCTTTACCGAGTGGAAAAGCCCTGCATCTATCTTGCCCAGGTTAGGGGCAGACAGAATGGCGTCGATGGTGGGGCCGGTGGCAAAAACGGGAACCGGATATTTTCGCAAGAATACACCCAGACCGCTGATGTGATCCATATGTTCATGTGTGATAAAGATACCTTCTATCTGCTCAGGACAGGTATCCATCGATTTTAAGCCGTCCACGATCCGCTTGCGGCTCAGACCCGCATCCACCAGATAATGATGTCCCTCATTGCTCACGTAGATACAGTTGCCGCTGCTGCCGCTTCCGATACTTGCAAGTTTCATATATATAATCCTTTGTCATATAGTGCGTCTTTCACCGACTCTCTTGTCTCATCCAGGCTTCCGTTATTGTCAATGATGACATCTGCATGCCGGAAGAATTCCTCCTCGGAAAGCTGCTGCCTCATGATGGACAGGCTCTTCTCCCTGGTATAACCCCTGCCCTCCATCAGACGCTTTATCCGGTTCTCCTCTGACACATGGACATACCAGAGCTGATCAAGGATATCCTCGTAGCCTCCCTCTATCAGGAGGGCTGCTTCCAGGGCAATAAAGGGAACCTGTCCTTCCTGCCGGAAGGCCTCAATGCGGCGGACGATCTCTGCGTGTATATTTGGATGGGTAATCTGATTCAGGTCTTTAAGTGCTTCCGGATCGGCAAATACCACTGCCCCCAGCGACTTTCTGTCGATATTCCCTTTCTCATCAAGTATCTGCCTGCCGAAACGGGCAAGAATCTGCTCATAGCTGATCTCTCCAGGCTGCATCAGGTCATGTCCCACCAGGTCGGCAAGAATTAAGGCACCTCCAAACTCGTCGTGCAGCATGTTCATTACCTCGCTTTTTCCGGAACCCACGCCGCCGGTGATTCCCAAAACGGGAATGGTGCTTTCTTTTTTCAATGGAGGCTTTTTACTTGTCATATATTCTTCATTCATCGTTTTATTAATATCTTTTTAGTAACTCTTAGCAGTTACTCATTTTGCATCGTACCAGCTATAGCCCTTCTCAATGTCAATAACCAGGGGAACCCGCAGGTCCGCCGCATGAGTCATCTCCTCCGATAAGATGCGGCTGACTTCTTCTGCTTCCTCCTCCTTTGCCTCAATCAGAAGTTCATCATGGATCTGCAGGATGAGCCTTGACTTAAGCTGTTCTCCGCGCAGCCTGCGGCTGACCCGGATCATGGCAATCTTGATGATATCGGCAGCGGTGCCCTGGATGGAGGAATTCATGGCTGCCCTCTCCCCAAAGCTCCTCTGCATAAAATTGCTGGAGGATAATTCGGGAATGGGACGGATTCTTCCGTACAGGGTGGCAGCGATGCCTGTCTCCTTTGCAGATGCCACATTTCCATCAAGGTATGCTTTTATGCCTGGGTAGGTAGCGAAATAACGGTTGATATATTCCTTTGCTTCCTTCTGGCTGATTCCCAGGTCCTGGGAGAGACCGAAGGCGCTGATACCGTAAACGATACCGAAGTTTACCGCCTTGGCATTTCTCCGAAGCAGCGGGGTCACTTCCTCCACCGGCACGCCGAACACCTGGGATGCTGTGGCGGTATGGATATCCGCATTGTGCTTATATGCCTCGATCAGGTTTTCGTCATCTGCCATATGGGCAAGGACTCTAAGCTCAATCTGAGAGTAGTCTGCACTGACAAACAGATATCCCGTTTCCGGAACGAAAACCTTTCGGATGGCCCTTCCCAGGGGCATCCGGATGGGGATGTTCTGCAGGTTGGGGTCTGAGCTTGACAGACGGCCCGTGGCTGTCACCTTCTGGTGGAAGCGGCCGTGAATGCGGCCATCCTCCCGGATGAAGGCTGCGAGCCCGTCCGCATAGGTGGATTTGAGCTTGGTAAGCTGCCGGTACTCCAGAATATCCCCCACTATGGGGTAGTCCGGTGCCAGCTTATCCAGAATATCCGCACTGGTGGAGTAACCGGTTTTGGTCTTTTTGGCAAAGGGCATCTTCAGATCTTCAAATAAGATCACACCCAGCTGCTTAGGAGAATTGATATTGAAGGTCTTCCCGGCCTGCCGGTGGATGGAGCTTTCCAGTTCCTGAATTCTCCCGACAAGCTGGTCTCCGTACTCCTTTAAGGCATCCTTCTCCACAGCGATGCCATACTTTTCCATATCATATAAGGTGGGTGCAGTAGGCCGCTCAATATCCTCATAGAGGGCCTCCATGCCCAGACCTGTAAGTTTTTCATGTAGTATATCCGCCCCATGATAAGGAACGTAAGACAGGAGGGCGCAGATCAGGCAGACCTTCTCATTTTCCGGGTCAAATGCTTCGCCAAGAGACATTTTCCCCAGAACCTCTTTTCTGGATGGGGTAACCATTTTTAAGTAGTCTCTGGCAATATCATCGTAATCATAGCTGGATTGGATCGGGTTGATCAGGTAAGCCATCAGGCCTATATCATCAATCCGGGTCTCGTAATCTCTGGCATCCTCCACAAAGTGCAGGAGTCTCTTATAATCCATCACTTTAAGATGACAACCCTCTTTTAACAGCCGGAGTATGGTATCCTTCATGGAATCCTCTCCAAAGGATCCTCCGGCCGGCAGGATCCAGCTTTCCTCTCCCAGGGTAAGGGAGATGGCTTTCATCGCTCCGGCCTCCCCCACCAGGCCGAGACCCATAATCGCGGGGGCAGGGGTTTCAATGAGTTTCGCAAGTACTGACTCTATCTCATTCTCCTGGCTGACAATAGTGATATTCAACCCGCTATCTTCTTTCTCTCTTTCCTCAAAATACCCGAAGAGGCTCTTTAATTCCAGCTTCTTGAATAACTGATAGGCATCACTGGTAAATAGTCTGCCGATCTTAGCATTGTGGAAGGAGTAGTCCAGCTGGCAGTCCAGCTTGATGGTGGCAAGCTCCTTGCTTAATATAGCCTGGTCATAATACTCCTTCAGGTTGGTCTGGGCCTTTTTCGGCTTAATCTCCTCAATGTGATTATGGGCTTCCTCGATGGAGTGCCAGTTCTGTATGATCTTACCTGCAGTCTTCTCTCCAATGCCGGGAACACCAGGAATGTTATCGGAAGTATCTCCCATCAGGCCTTTCATGTCAATGAATTCTACAGGGGTTACTCCGTAAAGAGCCTTCACATCTTTGGCATAATAATCCTCTGTGATGGTTCCCCCGGCCTTGGTCTTAGGTATCTTGATTTTAACATGGTCGGTTGCCAGCTGCAGAAGGTCCCGGTCACCGGAGACGATCACCACTTCAAAGCCCTCCTGCTCAGCCCTGTGGCCGATGGTGCCCAGGATGTCATCTGCCTCGATACCGGCCTGGGTTACCACGGGAACCTCCATGGCAGCAAGCACATCTTTGGTGAGGGGAACCTGGGCGTGGAGCTCAGCCGGCATGGGCTTTCTGGTTCCCTTGTAGCCTTCATAGCGAAGATGGCGGAAGGTGGGCTCCTTACGGTCAAAGGCGACCAGAAGATGGGTGGGCTGCTCTTCCTCAATATATCGGAGCATGATATTCAAAAAGCCAAGCACCGCATTTGTATGGGTGCCATCTGAAGTTGTCAGGTCCGGCAGCCCGTAAAAGGCCCGGTTCAACAGGCTGTGTCCGTCCAGCAGCATGATCTTGTCCGGCATAAGGTCCTCCTCTGATTCATTAATCTTTAATATAGCTGCATCTTTTATACATTTTTTAATCAGGCATTCTTAAGAAATGCCACATAACCCTTCTTGGCCTCATAGAGATCAGCCTTACTGATGATCTCACAGGGGGCATGCATGCTTAAGACAGCGACACCGCTGTCCACCACCTCCATGCCATAGAGGGCTGCGATAAATGCAATGGTTCCGCCGCCGCCGAAATCAACCTTGCCAAGCTCGGCAGTCTGGAAGGCCACCTTGTTATCATCAAATATAGCCCTGAGACGTCCCAGATACTCTGCATTGGCGTCATTGGACCCGGACTTGCCCCTGGCTCCGGTATACTTGTTAATCACCAGACCCTTCCCAAAGTAAGCAGCATTCTTCTTCTCAAAGGCCTCCGCGTATGCCGGGTCATAGGCTGCGCTCACATCCGAAGACAGCATCCTGGATCTGGCCAGGGTACGGCGGACAGCCAGATTGGAATCATAACCCGTCAGAACCACAAGCTCAGCCACCGTATTCTCAAAGAACATGGACTCCATACCGGTGGCACCCACACTGCCGATCTCTTCCTTATCAACCAGGAGGCAGCAGAAGGTCCGCCCGGCAGATCCGGCATCCAGCATGGCCTCAAAGGAAGGATAAGCACAAACACGGTCATCATGTCCGTAACCTGCGATCATGCTCCGGTCCAGGCCGCAGTCTCTTGCCGGACCCGCAGGTACAACCTCGATCTCAGCAGAGATGAAGTCATCTTCTTCTATGTCGTATTTCTCCTTCAGGATCCGGAGAATATTTGCTTTGACCTTCTCCTTCACCTTTTTTGCTGTTTCGTCATCTTTATGATTATCAGCGGAATACTCCTCACTATTCTTATCAGAAGCAGAGGACTCATCCTTGGAACTCTTTTCAGACGGATCCAGAGGTGTACTCCCGATCAGCACATCAAGGTTTTCCCCTGTCACGACCTCACTGGCTTTCTTGCCCATCTGCTGACCGGCCAGATGGATAAGGAGGTCTGTAATATAGACAACCGGATCCTGAGGATCTTCTCCGATGGAAACATTGATGACAGAACCATCCTTTTTGGCTACAACACCATGAAGAGCCAGAGGAATGGTCACCCACTGATACTTCTTGATCCCACCGTAATAGTGTGTATCCAGATAGGCCAGCTCCGTATCCTCATAAAGGGGTACCTGCTTGATGTCCAGTCTCGGAGAATCAATATGGGCACAGAGGATATTCATGCCATTGCTAAGGGGCTCCGATCCTATCTGGAAAAGGGCAATGGTTTTGTTCATCCAGACTGCATAGATCCGGTCTCCCTCCTTTAAAGGAGTCCCTGAAGCTATCCTGTCATTCAGATCCTCATAACCGGCATTCTCCGCTTCCTTACGAAAGAAGGCGGTGCATTCTCTCTCAGTCTTACAGGTACTTAAAAAAGCTTTATATCGTTCAGCCAGGGCATTAAGCTCCTGTCTATCTTCATCTGAATAAGTCAGCCATACATTATCTTTCATGTCGTCATCCTTTCTGGTCAAATAATTGCATGCGAAACATTCCGCATAACAATGTTACATTATAGCATATGACTCTTCTTACGTCAAAAAAAGTTTAGGGGGGCTGTCGACAGCCCCCGCTATTATTTTACACCCTATTCAGCTTTCCTTTGCTTTCTGCTTTTTCGATCAGTTGGGCAATCCTCCTGTTGCAGCTTCCGATGGGAAAGCTGGTACAGATCACCCTCTCACAGGTGTCTATCAGTTTTACAGCCTGATCATAAGCCCTGTCGCTGATTTCTTCAAAAGGTTCTTCCGTCACCAGCTGACAGGCCAGAAGCCTTGCAAGCTGATAATCCATATCGTTGGTGTAGAGAATTCCGGCAGCGAATGGTGTGTTGGTCTTCTGCAGTTCCCGAAATACCGGAATTCCGCTTCCCCCGGCGCTTATGACAAAAACTTCGGGCTTGTCACCCTCGGGTTTTGCCAGCTCGATGCTGCCGAACATGGGGTCAAAGTATCCCTTGTCTATATCGTAGAGCTCACGGATTACTTCTTCTTTAAAAATCTCTGCGGGACTGCCATAATGCACCACGTGATCCTCGCTGACACAGACAATCTTATCAGAAATCTTCTGTGCCAGATCGATTTCATGGAGGGTCATGATGATGATGATGCCCTCTGCCTTGGCCATGCGTGAAAGGATGCTTAACAGCTCCAGCTTGTATCGGATATCCAGAAAGGATGTGGGCTCATCCAGAATGATCACCTCGGGTTCCTGACAGATGGCTCTTGCAAGGAGAACTCTCTGCCTCTGGCCGTCACTGATGGCGTTAAAGTCCTGGCTGCCCAGCTCCTGGGCATTCACTGCTGCCAGGGCGGCATCTACCTTATCTTCATCCTCATGGGACAGGATTCCCAGTCTTCCGGTATAGGGATAACGTCCGGTAGCAACGATATCATGACAGGTTAAAAGCTCTGTTTTAAGCCGCTCCGTCAGCACAACCGCCATTTTTTGGGATAGTTCTTTAAAGGAAATCTTCATCAGGTCACCGGCGTCAAAGATAACCTTGCCGCCGATGATATCCAGCTGTCTGGTGATGCTCTTTAAAATAGTGGATTTCCCTGCCCCGTTAGGTCCGATCAGGGTGACGATCTCGCCCTTCTTGATATCCAGACAGATATCATGGATGAGTGTCTTTCGATTATAGCCGACAGACAGATTGTCCAATTCAAAATAATTACTACTCATCCCTGTCCCCTCCGTCTGTTAATCATCATATAGATTACCACAGGTGCACCAAAGATGGAGGTCACCGTGCTTATATTCAGCTCCAGAGGAGCAAAGGCAAGCCTGGCAATCAGGTCGCAGAACATACAGAATACTGCACCTCCGATGAAGGTTGCCGGGATAACAACGATGGGTTTGGATGTTCCCAGCAATCCCTTGATCAGGAAGGGAACGGCAATACCAACGAAGGAAATAGGCCCTGCAAAAGCGGTAACCGTGGCGGCAAATATGCTGGAAAGCATGATCAGGGCAATACGGAAAAAGCGGATATTGACCCCGATGCTCTGGGCATAGTGCTCCCCCATCTGGTAGGCGCCGATCGGCTTGGAGCAGAGCATGGTCAGAACAAATGTGATTCCGATCACAATGGCTGATATCTGTACGTTAGACCAGCTCATGCCGGAGAAACTACCCTGGGACCATCCATGAAGATTGGCGATGTCCGAATCACTGGCAAAGGTAATCATAAAATCCGTAATTGCGGAGCAGATATAGCCGATCATGATACCGGCCACCAGGAGGGATGCCATGTTCTGGATCCGTCTGGCCACCAGGAGGATAAAGCCGATGGACATCAGGGATCCCAGAAAGGCTGCTCCGATCATGGTATAAGAAGTAACCGTGATATGGTACTGGAGAGCAAAGATCATGATAAAGGCCACGATCATCTTGGCTCCCGAGGATATTCCCAGTACAAAGGGTCCTGCTATGGGATTCTCGAAAAAGGTCTGCAGCAGAAAGCCGGACAGAGACAGACCGCCCCCCAGGAGGGCAGCTGTCAGGATACGCGGAAGACGTATCCTCCATATGATCTCCACCGCCTTACCCTCCCCTGACCTGGTCAGAAGGATGTGGGCAATATCCGGCAGGGAAATGTGTACATTCCCTGAGTTGATATTGATTATGGTTATCACGGCAAATGCGCTAAGCAATATGACAAAAACCATAAAGTAACGGCTCCGTCTCCGAAAGTTTTCAGCTCTGAAACTGCCGGCGGGCAGGTTATTTGTTTGTGTATTCTTCTCACTCATTTTTAGGTCCTGTTAGTTTTACTATTTTGCTATATATCACTCAAGCTTGGTCAGATATTTCAGCTTTCCTTCCGGGTTCTCCTCGGTAAATAAAGTATGGAAATCCATAATCATATCACCGGCAATATCAGTCCTCTGGTACATGGAGCTTCCGGTGGAGAAGCATCTACCCTCCTTCACTGCCTTAAACTCAGACAGGATTGGGTCTTTTTCTTTGAGTGCCCGCATACTGTTTACCTGAGAATCGATGCTGGCATTGTAGACAATATAATCGGCATCCGCTGCCACGTCGTAGAACTTCTCAATGGTCATGGGGATATTGGCTTTGCCTGTCTCATCCGCCAGATCTTTAAAGATATACCGGGCTCCTGCCATCTCGATCATGGTGGGAATGTAATCCTTGCTGCTTCTCACGACAGCTTTGCCATCAGAGGAAATGTAGAAAAAGGCGACGGTTTTCTCTGTATTTGCAAAGTCATCCAGCTCTGCCACCTTTGTTTTCTGTTCCTCAAAGAAAGCATCGGCTTCATCAGAATGACCGATCAGCTGGCCATAGAAGCGAATCCACTCCATACGGCCCAGAGGGTTGCTCTCGTAGCTGGACCGGTCCACAAGAACCGGGATATCCAGGTCTTCAAGCATCTCCTTAATCTCGGGTGTGTGGTTGATCATGGTCGACTCGATGGCCAGACCGCAGTCCTCCTCTAATAGCATCTCATAATCCGGTTCGCTGTACTTGCCGGCATAGAGAATATCTCCGGCATCCATCTTCTCTTTGATAGAGTCAAAGGTCCATCCATCCTGTTTTAAGGAGGTAAAGCGGAGGCTGTCCATGCCGTTCATGCTGGAAAAGAGGGCCATCTGGGCGGTTGCCGCAAGATAGATATTGCCTACCGGTGCCATCAGGGGAGTGATATCCTCGGGAAGATCTGCAGGTGCCTCCTTCCCCTCCGGAACCAGGAGAAAACTTCCGCCGTTCTTTATGGTAAACAGCTTATATCCATCCTGATAAAAATATACATCAAAGCACTCTGCATAGGATTTCTCCAGGGTGGATTCATAGGTAAGGCCCTGCAGAACAGGAGCCTGGCCGGAGCCATCCGTCCCGCTGTCAGCGGATTGTCCCTCAGAGCTTCCAGGATCAGCCAACTCCTCATCAGCTGATGATTCGTCATCGGAGCTTACTGCAGTCTGGCCTTCCTGTGAGCCATCGACCTCCTGGCTTTGCTGTGTATCTGACTCTGAAACACTTCCTCCCTTGCCCTGGCCTGAACTGCTTCCGCAGCCTATAGCCAGCAGGGCAATCAGGGCTGTCATAATCAGAGTCAGGATTATTTTTGATATCTTTTCCTGCTTACTCATTTTCCATCTCCTCCAAATAACTACTTCGACAGTTGATCATAAACAGAGGATGCCTGATCACTGCAGTTAAAAAGGGCTCCATAGACTTTGATCCACTCTGCCCTGGCAAGTTCGTCTTCTTCCTGGTCGCTTCGATCAACCAGTACCGGAATGCCCAGAGCCGTAAACCTTCTCTCAAGTTTCTCAAGAGCCTCCTGTTTATCCTCTGAAGCTGTCTTTTCATCAGAATCTTTAGTTTCGGTCAAATCCTGTTCAGGCAGCATTGCGGAAGAAACTACGGCTAAATCTGTCTTTGTTTTTAATACAGCAGAATAATCAGGATCTTCAGAAGATCCGCCGAAGGATATCTTACCATCCTCCAGGGACTTTTTCAATTGTTCAGACTCAATCTCGTCCTTATCTATTCCCGTCAAGGCAATATGATCAAGCACGCCCAGTTTTTCCATATAGGAGATTCCAGACTGGGAAGCCATATATGTCTTTTCAGAAGGAACCCTTATGATGATATACTCCTTATCCAGTCCGGCAGGTACATCGTACTCTTCCGGGACAAGCAGATAGTTGACCACATTGTTATGATAGAGCTCTTCCACCCACTCAAAAGATGACCTGGCAATTATGTTTCCTTCTTCATCATATTCCACATCATCTTCAGACTGGCTTTTTTCCAGAGCATCCTGGGCGTTCTTCTTGTACTCTTCCTCAAGCCCTGTATCAGAAGCCAGGTCGATAGAAAGAAGCTTTACATCCTGGTCATAATCATACAGCTTAAAATAATTGGCATTCACTACTTCTGATTGAGCAGAGTCAGAAGAAAGCCCTGGTATCTCAGGTGCTTTTTCTGTAAGCTTCACCTTGGCCTCGGCGGCTTCCTTTTTAGCCTGTTCTGCCTTCTTGGCAGCTTCCTTTGTCTCTGCCTTGCCGATATAGATGGTATATTTAACCCAGTGAGGCTGGGACATGGCAGTGGTTCTGCCGATGATCGTATTATTTGCATTAAGCTTGACCGGGATAACAAAGGTGGAGTTTCCGCCTCCGTTTTTGGAGTAAACCCGGCCGTTTGCCCGGAGCATATCATATTTGCTGCTTCCGAACTCGATGGTCGCATAGGCCTTACCCCCGGTGACTGTGATTTTGTTGCAGCGGATGTAAGAAAGACGGCCGGAACCACCGGACCAGCTGAAGGAATCCGGAGTATAGACACCATCCTTCAACGTTGTGCTGCTGTTAACAGCGCTGGTGCTTTTACTGCTGTCATCAGACCATTTTGAGACCTTATCCTTCTTATTATCGTTCTTAAACTTAGTCTGTTTGCCTGAGGTTTTATTACTGGTTTTCTTACTGGAAGTTTTCTTTTTCTTTTTGGCACTGGCTGCGGTAGACGTTGTGCCGTCTTTGATCTTAACCGCACCGGCACTGTAGAATATGATCCACTTATCCGGCCGCCAGGGCTCTGTCGAGGGATCACCGTCTTCCTCATATTTTTTTGAATGAGGTGTGATCGGAAGTTTTTTATTCAAGTCAGATACAGGGATAGTAAATGTGTAATAGCCATTGACAACTGTCCCCTTTATCCAGCTTGATTTTGCAGCTTTTTTAGCCTGGGCCGGCGTCCCCATATATACATAGTCATAGCCATCTCCGGTTAAGGTGATGGTTGCCGTCATCTTATTTCCATCAACTACCAAAATACTCCATGCCGGATTGGTATCCTTAGGATAGAGATAGAACATCTTGCGGTCTGTAGTAGACTTCACTTTATATGTTCCATTTGCCAGTTTACCGGATGAAGAAGCGGCGGCAATAAGCTCAGCGTCGCTGGTCTGGGTATCTTTGCCGGCTGTGCTGCCTGAGGAACTTCCGCCGGAGCTGCTCTCTTTACTGGGAGAAGTTGATTGAGAAGTGGATGATACTACGATCTCATAATTATAATTCACCCAATGAGGGCTTGACATGGCGGTCGTACGAATGCTGCAGGGAGACTGAACGTTAAGCTTTACAGGAACAGTTACTTTAAGCCCCGCAATCGGATACACATTGGCGCCGCAGGTATTAGATGCAGAATCATAGAGAGCAGGGGTTTCCGCTGTGGAAGGAGCCTGCCCCATATATATGTGGGTCATATTCTCAGAGCTTACGGTAAATACCGCAGTGGCACGGTTATTATTCACTGTAACTTCATCACAGGTCACTGTTGCCTTGCCTGAGCCGCCTGTAAATGTAAAGCTGTCCGGCTTATAGGTTCCATTTTCCAGTGACGTAACATTATCCGTACCCGACTGTTCTCCTCCGGAAACCTTATTCTTATCAATGGTGATTTTGTAAGTGTAAGTCACCCAGTGAGGCACAGACATTGCCGTTGTGCGGATTCCGACCTTGCTCTCTGCATTGATCTTAACAGGGATTGTGACCTTCTGATTTTTTATGACGTAGACATTTTTCCCTACTGTGTTATTAGCTGGGTTGTAAAGGGAAGTGTCCTCATCACTGGATGCAGGAGTGCCCGTAAAAATATGAATCATATTCTCACTGCTGGCTTCCAGGACGGCACTTGCCTTCCCATTCTCCACGATAACCCGGCCGCAGGTCATGGTTGCCTTACCGGTTCCGCCGGTAAAGGAAAATGTGAACTGGTCTGAATCATAGATACCGTCTGCTATATCTGTGCTATTGTCAAAATTGAAGTTATTAACTGCGTTCTTCTTCTCCTTCTTGCCGGCACCTGAGACAGCCTTTCCGGAATTGACAGTTTGTTCCTGGCTTGTCCCTTTGGAATCTTCAGCAGCCTTATCTTCCTGAGTCGCTGCCGAATCGTCACTTATAGTATCATTGTGAGCTTCTGTTTTATCTTCTTCGGGGAGATCCGAATCAGTTTTTGACTGATCAGAGGTATCTTCTATATCCGAATCAGCCTTTTTGTTATCGGCTTTTGAATTCTCTTCCTTATCGTTATCCTGATTATCAGATTTCTGCTTATCTGACTCTTTTTTATCTTCTGACTTGTCAGATTCTTTCGTTTCTTCTTTTTTTGCTTCTGTTTTCTCAGTTTTTTTACTTGCTTCTGTTTTTTCTTCAGACTTTTTCTGCTTATCTGACTCTTCCTTTTGGGATTCGGATTTGCCTGTTTCAGATTTCTCTTTCTCTTTTACCTCATCTTTCACCGATTCTGTCTGTACTTTACCGGAAGAAGAAGCTGTGGAGGAATCTTCGGCATGCACGGAAGCAAGTGGTGACAGAACTAACATGATGGTAAGCAGGAGAGAAATCACCTGTTTAATGTACTTTTTTTTCATAATTATCATCTCCTGTAAAACCTATGATAGACGCAGGATGCAGGAAGTCAGGCATTATGCCCGGCTCCCTGCAGTTCAGAGGATTATTTTGTCTTAACTTTCTTAACAGCAGACCACTTGCCATAGTAAGTCTTGCCGCTGATCTTAGTATAAGTACGAACTCTTACATAATAGGTCTTCTTGGCTTTGAGCTTTTTAACCTTAAGGGATTTCTTGGAGTAACCCTTGACGAGCTTATTCTTTGCACTCTTTGTAAACTTCTTGTTCAGGGCATAATTTACCTGATAGCCTGTTATCTTTTTAGACTTCTTAACAGCTGTCCAATTAACGGTGATCGCTTTCTTGGCAGCCTTGGGTGCTTTGATGGCAGCCTTCACTTTCTGAGCTGCGGTGATGGCGGCTTTTTCAGCAGCGGCTTTTTCGGCGGCGGCTTTCGCTGCGGCAGCCTTGTCAGCGGCGGCTTTTTCAGCAGCAGCCTTCTCGGCGGCTTTAACCGAATTTGTCTTAATCTTAGATGCTGCTGTATTTGCTTCAGCCTTTGCTGTATCAATCTCATCAAATGTCTTCGCAGCATTTATAGCTGTTTTCGCATCTTCAAGTATTTTCTCTATAGCAGTTTTTTCGTCGCCGCTGTAATTATCTGTCTTAATGGTTTCTTCAAGACTGGTTATAGCATCCTGCTGAGCTTTTGTAAAACCTTTAAAAGATACTGATTTTGCCGCCTTGTTTACGTTTACCATGCGGTCAGCAGTATATCCTCTGGAACCCTTAAAAGCAACTGGAATGTCTGTATTTAGAGCGCTTATAGGAATGTTAATTTTCCCATCCTCTCCTTCAAAGGAAATGGCGGCACTATCATCTTCATTGGCTTCGCTAATCCACCCAAGGAAAGCTTTCTTGTATGTGTCCTTGCCATATATTATCTTCAAAATCCAGTTATTTCCATTATCCACCAAGGCAACCTTTGATGGACTAAACATATAGGAGTTTGCAGCATCGGGAATTAATTCAACATTTGACATGGCAGTCTCAAGACCCGTCTTAACTTCAGAATCAGTGGCTGTTTCATATGCCTCTGATATCTGATTATAAAGATTATCAGTCATAAGAATAATAAAATAAGCCTGAGAGGAGAATGGTTTCCATTCATCACTCTGATAGCGGCACACAGGAATCTTCTTCCCAATGTCAGCAACAGGGATATCAAAGCTGATATGACGGATTGCTTTGTTACCATTAACAGCAGTCTCTCCAAAAATAATATCGTTAGCTGCGGCCTCTTTATCTTCAAGAGATGCTTCCTCTTCTGTCAAGGCCAGTTTGGTGATATTATTCCATGTTGAGGATTCACTGGTTGTTGCTGAAACGTGAACCGTCTTCAGATCTTCACTTAATGTAACGCTAGTTCCATCATCGACTATGCGCAGCATCCCCATAGTACTATATACTGTATGCATACTGGTATCATCATAATTTCCTCTGTCTCCATCGTCATCCACAGCTGTATAGGCAAAGACTGTCATCCCTCCAAATACAGCCATAATCAGTAATGACAGAATCAAAAGCATTGATCGTTTTACATGTTTTCCCATTGTAACTCCTCCCTTTTTGTGGCGGCAGTATTTCCAGATTCATGAGACTGCCTGAAAAAATATAATGTAAGGTTGACTCCGCATTAAAAGATTCTTCCCTGGGAGGGGTTATTCCTAATGATGAAAATCCCCCGCTTTTTTTACAAAAGATCGGGGGATAAGATCATGATTATATTGTAAATCATCACAACTGCTGTAATGGCAATAGGCATTGGATCTACTTTCCCCGGAAGCAATCTTCCAATGTTATGTACAGCAGGTTTCCTGGCTTACAGATCAATGCTTTCCCAGAGCCTTCTCAGATGAATCGATAGAAATATGTATCCATCCAATGGCGTAAATCTCTCTGTCTTACTTGCAGTGTGGTTTATCCTTCAGCACTATAAATAAAAGACAAAAGAGTAGGGAAAACTCCCTGAATACAGTGACCGGATCGTTCAGGATTCTCACCTGATTCCCTATTATCTTATCCTTAACCAAACCCCTGATGTTGGGGAATTGATAAATAGCTAAAAGCATAAAATGCTATTGAGTATATTTATCAATGTTAATAATAAGCACTGTACATAGTAATTTGTCAGAAAAATTATATCAGGACTGTCATTTAATGTCAACAAATCGGTGTGGTATATTTCAATTATTACCCTATCACAACATATTTTTGCAATATTCTTTGATATGTCATTTATTGGGTGGACATATATTCCACATTTGCTCCAAAAGATTCCTGTCCTGTTTTCTACAATTATGCCACACCCGGGAAGAATTAATACTCGAGGAGCGTTTATCAGTTATGATCTTCCCCTCACGACACCGTGGTAAACTCGTCCTCATCCAAAAGACTTAAGTCCATCTCAGGCAGCTCCGGATGGTGGGGTTCTGTAAGCTCTTCCGGGTCGACGATGAAGGACACCAGGAGGACATTCTGATTGACCTCGTCCCCCTCCTTAACGTAAATCCGGTCCACGATACCGGAAACCCTGGAAATGACCGTGGTCTCCATCTTCATGGCCTCTATGGTCATGAGGGCAGTGTTCTTCTTTACATGGTCCCCTTCTTTTATCCGGATGCCGGAGATGACACCCGGCATGGAAGCGCCCAGGTGGCCCGGATTCCTTGGGTCAGTCTTTAAGCGGCGGTCTGCCTTGACTTCATAGTTCCTATCCAGGATCCTTACCTCCCGGTAGAAGCCGTTCACTTCAAACTCCAGAGTCCGGTAGCCGGCGGAATCAGGATCGGAGGCCCGGATGAACTTAATCAGGGTATCCTTTCCCTCTCCTAAACGGATGGTGGTTTCCTCATTGGGCCGGAGTCCATAGAAGTAGACATGGCTTTCCAGCTTGGATACGTCGTTATAGGCTTCAAAGTGCTCACAGTAGTCCTCATATACCTTGGGATAGAGGGCAAAGCTTAAGGTTTTCTGCTCCATAACTCCCGGCTCTTCCATCTTATCCATGTAGTAATGTTCCCTGAGGTAGGCGTCAATGGCGTCAAAATCCAAATCAGGAAGGAGGGATCCGGGCCGGACTGTGATGGGTTCCTGACCTTTCAGCACAATCTTTTGCAGGTCTTCCGGGAAACCTCCCTGGGGCTGTCCCAGCATCCCCTTAAAGTAGTCCACCACCGATTCCGGGTAGGACAGGTCCCGCCCCTCAGTAAGGATATTGTCTCTGGTCAGGTTGTTTTTCAGCATGAAGATGGCCAGGTCTCCCACCACCTTGGATGTGGGAGTTACCTTGATGATATGGCCCAGCAAGTCATCCGCTTCCTTATAGAGCTTCTGTACTTCGGCAAAGCTGCTGCCGGCCCCCATGGCCTTCATTTGTTCCCGCAGATTGGAGTACTGGCCTCCCGGGATTTCCGTCTTGTAGGTGTCGTTAATCGGGGAGTCAATATCTCCCTCGTAGACCTTATAAACTTTGCGTTCATGGGCATAATAGCGGTCCAGAACTTCCAGTCCTTCCGTATCGATCAGGGTATCCCTCTCCGTCCCCTTCAAGGCCTCAATCAGGGCATTCATGGAGGGCTGGCTGGTCAGGGAACTCATGGATCCGATGGCGCAGTCCACGATATCCACACCGGCCTCCGCTGCCATCAGATAGGTGGCAATGCCGTTGCCTGTCGTGTCATGGGTGTGGAGATGAATGGGGATTTTTAGTTCCTCCTTGAGAGCCTCCACCAGCTTCTTAGCGGCGTAAGGCTTCAGGAGGGCAGCCATGTCCTTGATGGCGATGGTGTGACAGCCCAAAGCGGAAAGCTCCCTGGCCATCTTCACATAGTAATCCAGGGTATACTTTGTCTCCCTGGGATCCAGCATGTCCCCACTGTAGCAGATGGCGCCTTCCACCACTTTGCCGGATTTTAAGGCTTCCTCAATGGGAACCTTCATGTTTTCGATCCAGTTGAGGCTGTCAAAAATACGGTAGATGTCCACACCGTGATCGCTGGAAACCTTGATGAACTTACGGATCACATTATCCGGGTAAGTGGAATATCCCACAATGTTGGATGCCCGGATGAGGGCCTGAATCATGACATTGGGCATTCTCTCTCTTAAGAGGTCAAGCCGCAGCCAGGGGGATTCCTTCAAGAAGCGGTAGGCAGTATCGTAGGTTGCCCCGCCCCAGGCTTCTATGGAAAATGTATCCTTAAGATAGAGGTTGGTGGCCCTTGCGGCCCCGGCCAGCTCCTTGGTCCGCATCCTGGTGGCAAGAAGTGACTGCTGGGCATCCCTCATGGTGGTATCCGTGATATAAAGCTTCTTATTCCGGTATATCTTCTGGGTAAACTCCTTAGGCCCCAGTCTCAGGAAATCATCCCTTGTTCCGTATATTTTCTGACTGGTATCGATCTCAGGTACTTTTCGGTCTTCCAGATAAGGCTTCTTACCGGTATGGACATTGACCATCTTATTGGCCAGGAATTCCAGGATTTTGCTGGTCCTATCCAGGCTCTTGTGGAAGTCAAAGAGCTCCGGTGTCTCTGCGATAAAGGTGGTAAAGCATTTCCCCTCACGGAAGGTTTCATGATGAAGCACATTGATCAAAAAGTTCAGGTTGGTCTTCACCCCGTGGATACGGAATTCCTTCAGGGACCGGACGGACTTTCTCATGGCTCCCGCAAAGGTCCGGTCATGGGATATAATCTTAATCAGGAGGCTGTCATAATGGGGAGTGATCACTGCCCCGGTGTAGGCATTGCCCCCGTCCAGACGTATTCCGTTGCCTGAGCTTGACCGGTAGAGATCGATCTTCCCATGGTCAGGGATAAAATTGTTGGCCGGATCCTCGGTAGTAACCCGGGTCTGAATGGCGTAGCCGTTACATTTCACCTCGTTTTGCGAGTAAATATGTATGGTAGGGGAGTTTAAGGGGAAGCCCTGGGCCACCAGTATCTGGCAGCATACGATGTCGATTCCCGTGATCATCTCCGAGATGGTATGCTCCACCTGGATCCGGGGATTCATCTCGATAAAGAAGGGATTCATCTCCTCATCCACCAGGAACTCCATGGTACCTGCGTTGGTATAGCCCACCCTCCTGGCCAGCCGCTTGGCGGAATCCATGATTTTCTTCCGCACTTCCTCCGGAATGGACCAGGCCGGGGCGAACTCAATGATTTTCTGATTATTCTTCTGCAGAGAACAGTCCCGGTCGAACAAATGCACAATGTTGCCGTAATTATCTCCCAGAATCTGCACCTCGATATGCTTGGGATGGTGGAGGTATTTTTCCAGGAAAAGTCTGGCCTGACCGAAAGCCCGCTTGGACTCATTGGTGGCCCTGGCAAATGCTTCCTCCATCTCCTCGGGCTTCTCCACCAGGTGCATGCCTCGTCCGCCCCCTCCGTTTGAGGCCTTGAGCATGACCGGATAACCGATCTGTCCGGCGATTTCCTTGGCTTCCTCTGCATCCTTTAAGATCTGCTCACTGCCCTCGATGATGGGGACCCGGCTCTCATGGGCAGCCTGCTTGGCGGAAATCTTATCTCCCATAATGTTCATGGCCTCCACGGTGGGACCGATGAAGACGATATCATTCTTCCGGCAGGCATCGGCAAATTCGGGACTTTCCGATAAGAATCCGTAACCCGGATGGATGGCATCCACCCTCTTCTCTTTCGCGATGCGGATGATGGTGGGGATATCCATGTAGGCATCAACAGGTCCCTTGTCAGGATCTAGGGGGTAGGCCTCATCCGCCTTGGAACGAAACATGGCATAGCGGTCCTCCTTGGAATAGATGCCCACGGAACCAATATCCAGCTCCTGGAGAGCCCGGAAGATCCGGATGGCAATCTCTCCCCGGTTGGCAACCAGCACTTTTTTAAATTCTTTCATTCTTAAATCCATAATGCTGCTCCTCTAATTAACGTCTATTTAATTCAAGTCCGGCTTATGCCGGAGACTGATTTTTAAAAAGGATTGAATCCCTCCTGAGTTTATCTCACTTTTCTTCCTAAAACAGGAGGTGTAATCCTCTTCTTGAGTATATAGAGAAATACTGAATAAAACAAGAAAAAATTGCACTCAAATATCAAAAGATTTAACATTTTACTCTGTTCATACTAAATATTTTATGATAAAATGTAACTACTCAGAACCATGCGGAATTTGTATGAAACAGACTCGTCAAGCTCGCTTGTAAGAGGATGATTCAGACAAATTCCATAAGGCGAGAGCCAACATCGAGATGAAGCGAAGCGAAATCGAGATGGGGTTCTGAGTAGTTATATAAATTGAAAACTATCATTTATACAGGAGTTTAGATATGAAGGTTTTACTGATCAACGGAAGTCCCCATCGAAGCGGCGCTACATTTCGTGCCTTGAAAGAAATCATTATCGAACTGCAGAAGGAAGGGATTGAGACCGAACTGATCCAGGTAGGGATGCATTCTGTCAG
The DNA here is from genome assembly GCA_017459345.1 of Eubacterium sp. GTDB lineage: Bacteria > Bacillota > Clostridia > Lachnospirales > Lachnospiraceae > Anaerobutyricum. The sequence continues at coordinate 18,442 of JAFUDC010000098.1, read as the reverse complement.
AGGCTGCAAGGGCTGCGGCTCCTGTAGGACCCACGAGCTGGGCAAGTGTATCTACGGCGATGACCCGGTCAATGTCGCTATCGGACGCATGGAGTCTGCAGATGCCCTGATTGTTGGCTCACCGGTTCACTATGGCGGGGCTGCAGGTGATATCACCTCCTTCATGGACCGCCTCTTCTATGCCAGCGGAGGATTTCCCTATAAGCCGGGTGCTGCCATCGTAAGCTGCCGCCGGGGAGGCGCCACCTCTGCATTAGAACAGCTGAACAAGTACTTTATGATGAATAATATGCCTCTGGTACCTTCAGCATACTGGAACATGGTTCATGGCAATAACGCTGAGGAAGTGGAGCAGGATGCCGAGGGTCTCATGGTTATGAGGACTCTGGCCCGCAACATGGCCTGGATGCTTAAATCCATTGAAGCCGGCAAGAAGGCAGGCCTGGCACTCCCGCCCAATGAGGGACACATCAGAACCAACTTTGTCCGGGACCTTGCAGCAGGACAGGGTGATGACAAGGATTCCAAGTATAAGAATTTTGCCCCCTACTTTACCTCCTACAATAAGGTGAATAAGGAATATCAGGAAGATGAATAATCATACTAAGAGCAGGTCAGGCCTGCTCTTCTCTTTTATATTAATAATCTTACTATTTATTTTTCCCCTGGGAATGCTTTACGGCGCCGAGATTAAGGCTGCGGTCCTGATGACCTGGTGGAACTCTGTCCAGAAAAGGGACAGCCTCCTGGCAGACTGCGGTCTTGATCTCTCTATCCCCGGAGGACTTTCCACGCCGGAATCCGACTGGTTCCCTCTGGTAATGAACTTTAATGCCGACCAGGGCTTTTCTGCCTGGATGGGGGATCAGGGCCTCCGGCTTACCGTCCTCTATAATTTCCCTGCCTACGACCCAAAGGATCACTGCAGCCGCCTCTATGATCCCCAGTCTCCCTACTATAACAGCTTTTACGGGGCATACCTGGTTCGGTCCGGGGGAGAGATTCCTTTTGGCTTCAAGGCTTCTGCGACCGACAGCGCTTATGCAGGAACAGAAGAAGCAATGGAGGTTGATCCGGAGGCTGTCTCCAAGGTTCCTTTCTATGATTATCAGAAGCTTGTCCTTGCCGATTTCGGCCTTAGAGAGGAGGATTTCATTTTTGACTGGAAGGTGAATCAGACCCAGTCGGATCTAATCTATGCCGGAAGCTCCGGCTGGACCCGCCTGGATGCGGACTTACAGGTAAGCGGAGCCTGCCATAGGGCAAGACCGGACATTTTCTCCTATATGCAGTACGGTAAACCGGCAGAAAAAAATGCAGAGGATTTCTCCCCTGCATCGATGAAAGGCCGTATTTATGCCAGATATTTTCCAGACCAGAACGTGTCCGTTTTCTTCTATATCGTCGCTTCCGATGAAGAAGTGCTTAAAGCCTGTGACAGGAAGATACTAAGCCGCAGCAGGATAAGTGCAAAGCAGCAATAAGTTACTACTGAGATTCAAAGTGTGCGTTTGTGCTTATTCCGGTTCCTCAGCTCCCTTTTTATCGGGATTAGCGCTTTCGCTCTTCTTCTCGGCACTCTCCTCTTTCTTATCCTTAGTCTGGTCTTTTTTCTTGTTGTCCTTCTTGGTTTCCTTTTTCTTTGTTCCCACCCGAACCTCTCTCGGGGTAGAGATATAATAGGAAGTATTGATCTGCTCACGGACGTCTTCCTTGCCCTTCTCGTGGATAACCTTCCAGAGCCTTGCAGAGTATCCCGTCCGTCCCTCCTTCTCCACAATCCTCTTTCCTTCCTCGAGAGTGTTATCCTTAATCTCTTTTTCGCTGGGAGGATTGGTGGAGAGGGTCTCAGAGATGAACTCGATAGACCGGTCCTTGTCCCTGGTCTCCTTGCCATATATGGTAAATGTAATGGTCTCATCATCGCTGTCGGTACTTCCCACGATGTAGATAGGATTCTTCAGACTGTTCTTAAAGCGAAAATCCTTATCCTCCCCGGAAATAGCCGCATCCTCTGACAGTTTGACATAGTGGACTGTCATGGAGTGGTTGGACCTTTCCAGAACCTCAAGCTCCGACCGGAGAACCGCATTATATAGAGTGGTTGAAACCTGGCAGATGCCTCCGCCGTAGGTCTGGACCGTTGTGCCGTTCTCATAAGACCCGGCCAGACGGTAGCCATTCTCCTCGTTAAAAGGCGTCACCGCATCATGAACGGAGAAGGAATCCCCCGGATAAAGCAGGGTATCATTGATTAGCCTTGCCCCATTTGCCACATTGACACAGCGGCCGGAGGGCGATCCGGAATAGGAAGTCGTAAACGTACCCAATATGTCCTTAATGGCGGAAAGTTCCTTTTTTGTATGCTTGGCTTTATCTTCTGTATAATCCAGTTCGCTGACCAGGGCCTTCTGATCCCAGTCCGGATCCGTGAGAGCCGCTATGATGGTGTCGGCATTCTTATCCAGATCCATGTCGATTCCATTCACTTCTTTTGTAATGACAAACTTGCCATCCTTGCGCTTGATGGTGGCATCTTTCTTTTTTGCAAGGAATTTCTTTTCTACCTTCTTGAGCTTCTTCTTCGCCTTCTTCTCATCAAAGGAAAAAGAAATCGGGTAATCCTTCTTATCCAGGGTCAGGCCGTAGACAGTGCGTATTCTCTCAACAACATTGCCGGATTTGCCAAGATCGTAAGCCTGGTCAGCCACCTCCGGTGTGGCGCAGGATATACCAAGATCCGTCATGGTAACAGTCTTCTCCTTCTTGCCAACCTTGAGGGTCACCGTCTCTGCCGATACATCCGCAACATAAGAATCAAGCTTATCCTGCACCTGCTTCTTCGTCAGTCCGCTCACATCCATACCGCCGATGGAAATGCCGGGGTAAACCTCATCAATATTAACATAGGTATGATAATACCAGGCAAAGTAGCCCGCTCCTCCGGCTGCTCCCAGGACAAGAAGCACCAGGAGAACAATTCCGAATATCTTTAGTTTTTTCATATACTTTATGACACAGCTCTCGGCCATAGCTCACTAGTTCCTTCTCCAGCCATAGCTCACAGGTTCCTTTCGGAGAACAGATGCTGCTTAAACCTCGCTTTCTCTTAAGTATCGAAAGAATTTTCGTATTTGCTGATGATTATAATCCCCTTTTTTGTATATGTCAACCATCCTGATTTCTTAGTAATTTCACCGGGAATCAACTAAAAGATACCTCTTTTTTTCAATCAAGGTTCCTGCTGCAAATCAATTCTTTCTTGACAAAACGAACTGACTATAGTAAGATATAGAAGTTCGCCGGCCTGTCGGAATTGGCAGACGAGACGGACTCAAAATCCGTTGGTGGCAACACCGTGTGGGTTCAAGTCCCACGGCCGGCACTTAGGGGAGAATGACGTATTTAGTTGTTCTCCTCTATTTTTATGTAGATTATTCGATATGATAAGATGACAGGGTATATAAATCGTTAGCAAATCTTAAAATCCCTGGATTCCAGACACATTTCCACTTCACCTGCATCCTCCGCGTGAAGCACGATGATCGGTTTTCCGTTCTCCCGGTTGAAGGACAGGTAAAGGTAATTTACATTAACATTACTATCCTCCAGGGCCACCAGAACCTTGTTGAGATGGCCAACTTCATCTTCAATCTCAACACCAATCACATCCGCCGATTTGCAGATGAAACCATGATCAATTAGGGCTTGTAAAGCCTTGTCCGGATCAGACACCACCATACGAACAATCCCATACTCTGCACTGTCATTGGTGACAGATCCCAGAATACTGATCTGCTCCCTGGCAAGAATCTCTGTTATCGTCCTCATGGTCCCTTTCTTATTTTCAGCAAATATTGATATCTGTTGCAGCATACTTCAGCTCCTTTTCCTTTTTTTGATAGTAATTTTTATCTTAGTGTATTAATGATGATTAGGAAAATCTTCTCTTTTTACATGCTGAGAGAAATTATACCACGGAAAACCCGCCATTACAATGTGCAAAATTAATCACTAACATTCTCTTATACTTTGCCGATTTAATTTTCAATATCTACTTGACTAAATCTTTAGAATTATATACAATCGTATTGATAAACTAATGATATGTATGCTTTAGTTTTATTGTAAGGTTATATTTAACATTTTATATAGTTTTTAATACTATTTCAGACCTGCATTCAATTATTGTTAACAGCAGCTTCTATATGATTATATGTGACAATGATTTACTTGTCATGAAAGGAGATATCAGTTTATGTTATACAATTTTCAAATCCTCACCGACGCATTAAGTGATCTGCCGGATATATGGCTTGCGGAACATCCGGAGATTACTATCGTAGATACTCCGATTACTGTATCCAAGGGGGATGATTCTGTCGTGATGCATTGGTTAAAACCCGGAGATTTCCCTCAGGTTGCAGCTTATGTTGACAAAGGCTACTCAGCCCACACCAGCTGTCCTAATATCTATATGGGCGATGATGATGAATCCTACTGTGTAGAGTCCATAACAAGAAGATATCTGGATGAGGGTAAGGATGTTCTCTACATGGCAATGAGCGGAACCTTAAGCTCAACCTCCGATCATGTGTCATCTCTATATAAAGAATTATCCCGGGAATATCCGGACCGCAAGGTCATCTGTATTGATACGCATTGTATGTCAACCGGACTGGGCCTGCTGGTTATGGATGTCTGTGATTATATAGTAAAAGAGAAGGTGACAGATATAAAGAATCTGGTCTCTTTTATAGAAGAAAACAGAGGAGGAATCGCTCATATCTTCTCATGGAGCGAGTTCAGCTTTATCCGCAAGAGCGGAAGGGTCGGTCTTCTGCCTGCTTTCCTGGGAGGCGCCCTGAAGTTTCAGCCTTTCTGCTCCAATGAGTATGATGACCGGAAAGAAGGAGAACGTCTCCTGATCCCCATTAAAAGTACCGTTCGGGGAAGAGAAAAGTTTGCAAAGCTGGTTGCAGCCTTTGCCAAAGAGACAATCACAGACCCGACCGGAACCATCATTGTTGCTCATGGTGATGTGCAGGACTTTGCCTATACTATCGCAGACCGCATAAAAAAAGCTCTGCCTGAGGCAAACATTCTTGTAGGCCCCGACTGGCATGTCAGTGCCGGAATCCAGGTACATGGAGGACCAACCTCTGTGCATATCAACTTCCATCGTAAGCAGCCCAACTGCTATACCGATACCTGTGAAATTGTGAAGAGGTTGTAGGTAAATTATTTTAAGTGAATAACAGACGAAACGAAAAGGGCCATATTGGCCCTTTTCGTTTCGTCTGACTTATATAACTTTTACCTTTCCTCCCTGAAGTAGGCCAGTCCCAGACTTGCGGGCGGCTGCTGCTCTCTCTTCTTTCTTAAGCTTGTCAGGATCAATACCACAACCGTAACCACATAAGGCAGCATCTTGAAGATTTCCTGCATGCTTCGTCCCAGTCCAGGTATATAGAGGTAGAGAATGTAGAGGCCTCCGAAAAGGATGGAACCCCAGATGGCGTTGATGGGTTTCCAGAGGGCAAAAATAACTAAAGCAACTGCCAGCCAGCCTCTGTCACCGAAGCCGTTGTTGATCCAGGTTCCCCCGGTGTATTCCATGACAAAGTAGAGCCCACCCAGGCCGGCGATTCCTCCTCCGATCACTGTGGATAGATATTTATAGAGGGTCACGTTGATGCCGGCAGCGTCTGCGGTGGCGGGATTCTCTCCTACTGCATTAAGGTTGAGTCCCCAGCGGGTTTTCTTCAGGAAGAAGGCCAGGGCCAGGGTCAGAATAATGGCAAAGTAGGTGAGGAAGCCGTAATCAAAGAGGATGTCCCCGATTACCGGAATTTTTGATAAGCCGGGAATCTTTGCCCGGTAGGCACTTGCCGTGGCGGCTACGGAAATCTGTCCTACACCTCCTGCCAGAGTGGACAGGGATCCGCCGAAGAAGTTTCCAAGGCCGGTTCCGAAGGTGGTCAGGGCAAGACCTGCCACATTCTGGTTGGCTCTGAATGTGATAGTAAGTACAGAGTAAATCAGTCCTCCCAGGGCGGCCAGCAGAAAGGCTGCCAGGAAAGACAGAACCAGACTCACAAGGCCATTGGGACTTTCTGTGCTCCGCTCATAGAAGAAGGCTGCCATCAGACCGCCGATTCCTCCCATGTACATCATGCCTGGCACACCCAGGTTGAGGTTTCCGGACTTCTCCGTGAGAATCTCGCCATTTGCGCCGAAGAGCATGCACATTCCCTGAGTGATTGCTTTTTGTAAAAATGTAATCAGTATACTCATGATCTGTTCTCCCTCCTATGCGCTTTTTTTGCGAAATTCCAGCTTATAGTTGATAAAGAACTCACAGCCGATGACAAAGAAGAGGATGATTCCGGTAACGACATCGGATGCGTTCTCATTCAAGTTATACTGGGTGGCAATCTGGATGGCTCCCTGCTGCATGAAAACAAGAAGGAAGGCGATCACAGCCATGACCCACACATTGAACTTGGCCAGCCAGGAGACAATGATGGCGGTAAAACCCCTGCCCCCTGCGGTGCTTGTGGATATGGTGTGGGAGGATCCGCTCACCAGGAGAAATCCGGCCAGGCCGGCCAGGCCGCCGGAGATGCCCACTGTCCGCAGGATAACCTTGCGCACGTTGATACCGGCATATCTGGCAGTATCTTCGCTCTCTCCCACCACAGCAATCTCATAGCCCTGCTTACTTCTCTTCAGATAAACATACATGAAGAGGGTCAGCAGGAATACGATCAGAAGATTCCAGCCATAATCAAGTCCAAGGAGCTTGGGCAGCCAGCCTGCCCTGGTTGCTCCGTTGATGATACCTACCGTGTTGGATCCGGCGGGATTCTCCCAGAATACGATGCAGTAGGTTACCATTTGCATGGCTATATAATTCAACATCAGGGTAAATAAGGTCTCATTTGTATTCCAGATAGATTTAAAAACAGCCGGTATTACTGCCCAGATCATGCCGGCCAGAAAGCTCATGACGAACATGAGAATCAGGAGCAGACCGGTAGGCAGGGCATTCCCTGCATAGATCATCAAGGCGGCGGAGGCAGCACAGCCCATGAGGATCTGTCCCTCAGCGCCGATGTTCCAGAAGCGCATCTTGAAGGCTGGTGTTACTGCCACAGCAACCAGGAGCAGGGTCAGGGCATCGCGGATGGTGACCCAGGCCCGGCGGGAGGTTCCCACGGCACCGCTGATGATACCCTGGTAGATCTGAACCGGATTCATGTGGACGACAGCCACGATGAAAGCAGCGCAGACAATCAGGGAAAGAAGGATGGCAATCAGACGGACAGTCCATTTTTTCCAAAGCTCCATATTGTCCCTCTTGACGATATGAACAAGAGGTTCTTTTACTTTATTGTCAATCATTTAGCTGTCCTCCCCGTATGGGACGTCATGAGCAATCCCACTTCTTCCTTGCTGGTCTTTCTGGCATCGACAATACCTGTCAGCTTTCCTCCGCAAAGTACCATAATACGGTCGCAGAAATCCAGGAGCATATCCAGGTCCTCCGCAACACAGATGACGGCGACCCCCTTCTCTTTTTCTGCATTCAGCAGGTTATAAATCGTGTAGGAGGAATTAATGTCAAGACCCCGCACCGGATAGGCTACCATGAGCAGAGAGGGATCTGAAGCGATCTCCCTTCCCACAAGAATCTTCTGGACATTTCCTCCCGAAAGTCTGCGCACCGGATAATTGACAGAAGGGGTGACTACCTCAAGGGACTCCCGTATCTCCTCGGCCAGCTGTCTGGGTTCCTCCAGGCTGGTAAAGAATCCTTTGCCCTCCCGGAAGCTTTTCAGCATCATGTTGCCGGTCATGCCCATGGAGCCCACCAGCCCCATGCCCAGCCTGTCTTCCGGCACGAAGGAATACTTGACGCCAATCTGGCTGATCTGGGCGGCATCATAGCCGGAAAGCTCGATATCCTCCCCCTCAGGGGAATGGAAGATGATGCTGCCTTCGGATACCGGGTGCAGTCCGGCAATGGATTCCAAAAGCTCCTTCTGGCCGGCTCCGGATATTCCTGCCACGCCAAGGATTTCCCCGCCGTAGGCCTCAAAGGAGACATGATCCAGGGCCTTTACCTGGTCCAGTCCATGACAGGTCAGATCAGTAACGGAAAGGCGGAGCTTTAAGTCGTGGGGCATGGGACGGTTGATATCCAGAGATATCTTCTCTCCCACCATCATCTCCGTGAGGGTGGAAACCGTGGCCTGTGCAGTGTCCATGGTTCCGATATAGCGTCCCTTTCTAAGAATGGATACCCGGTCGGAAATCGCCAGCACCTCATTCAGCTTGTGGGTGATGATGATGATGGCCCGGCCATCCTCCTTCATCTTTCTTAGTACATCAAAAAGCCGGTCAACCTCCTGGGGTGTCAGAACTGCTGTGGGCTCATCCAGAATCAGGATATTGGCTCCCCGGTAAAGTACCTTGATGATTTCCACCGTCTGTTTCTGGGATACGGACATGTTGTAGATCTTCTGGGACGGGTCCAGATCAAATCCATACCGGTCCACCAGATCCTGTATCTCCCGGGTAACCTTCTTCATGTTGAGTACTGCCTTCCCGGGAAGTCCCAGTATGATGTTCTCTGCGGCAGTCATCACGTCAATCAGCTTGAAATGCTGATGGATCATTCCGATTCCCAGATCGAAGGAATCCTTAGGCGACCGGATGGACACCTCCTTGCCATTCACAAATATCTGCCCTTCATCCGGAAAGTAGATTCCCGAGATCATGTTCATCAGAGTCGTCTTTCCGCTTCCGTTCTCTCCCAAAAGGGATAAGATCTCGCCGTGTTTTACATTCAGACTGACCGCGTTGTTGGCCACGACCTTGCCAAAACGTTTTGTTATATTCTTAAGCTCAATGGCATATGTCTGATCCAATGTGGCTCCTCCTTAAGTAATAAACGTAGGCAGAGCGGGCCTAAGGCCGCTCTGCCTGCATGAACAGCTCAAGATATATTCAGATCTTAAACAGCTTGAGCCTGTCTTTTATTATTCCATGATGGTGGTGATGCCATCAATTGTGAAGTTGAATGCCGGAGCAGATCCGAAACCGCCTGCCACGTCGGATTCATGGAAGTAACCGTCGGAAATCTGAGCGGACAGCTGAGTGGCTGTCTCATCTCCTGCCTCAACCAGCTCTTCCAGGGTCTTTCCGCCTACGGTAAATGTAGAGGTATCGAATACCTTTAAGGAACCGTCCTTGATGGCGGCTTCTACTTCAGCAACCTTCTCTGCGGTACCCTCTGCAACAGCTGCCTCGTTGATCGGAGTGATCAGGTCAGCGCCTTCTGCATAGCCCTGGCACCAGTCAGCAGGAATAGTATTGCCATCGATCACAGCCTGAACTGCCTCAGTGTAGTAAGGAGCCCAGTTGATGGAAGCAGAAGTAAGGGCATAGTTGGGGGCAGTCGGAATCATGTCAATGTTATATCCAACACAGGGAACCTTGGCAGTCTCGCAGGCACCGGGAGCACCTGTGGTATCAGCATGCTGGCTGATCAGGACACAGCCATCAGCGATAAGCTGTTCTGCACATTCCTTCTCTAAGTCCATGGATGCCCAGCTGTTGGTGAACTTCACTTCCATTGTGGCACTTTCGCATACGGACTTCACACCAAGGTAGAAGGATGAATATCCGCTGATAACCTCTGCGTAAGGATAGGCACCTACATAACCGATCTTGCACTGGTCTGCAGTGATATCTCCATTGTCAATCATCTCATTTAACTTCATGCCGGCAACCACACCGGAGACATAACGGGATTCATAGACATTGGTAAAGAAGTTGTGCATGTTGGCAAGTCCGGAAGAAGCTGCCTGATAACCGGTAGCATGACAGAACTGTACATCCGGGAACTCCCCTGCAGCCTGGATCATGTAATCTTCATGTCCGAAACTATTGGCAAAGATAATGCTGCATCCCTGGTCAGCCAGGTCTACTGCTGCATCATAGCAGCTCTCGTCTTCGCCGATGTTGGTCTTGATGATCACCTGGTCATCAGAAAGGCCCAGAGCTTCCTTCATGGCCTGAACACCCTTAAGATGAGCCTCTGAATAGCCTTCGTTCTCGTCACCGACCATGATGGCACCTACCTTGATGGCGGATGCATCTGCTGCTGCAGCTCCACCCTCTGTGGACTCTGCAGGTGCTGATCCCGAACCACCGCAGGCAGCTAAGGAAATTACCATCACAGCCGCAAGAAGAAATGTGAGTAATTTTTTCATTTTCTTTGTTCCTCCTCATATTTATGAAAGAATAATAAAGTAATACGTGCAGCCGCCCAGTCTAAAAGAACAGCTACACGTATATCTTAAGATAATTGTCACAATTAGTAAAGATGAAAATCCGAAAAATTAAGATGAATTTTCGCTCTGATTTTTACTATAATGTACATTTTTATACATTTTGATTTGTTTGTACAAAGTTAGATGTCTCAGGATTCCTTTCAGCCTGGATGATATAGTCAGCATCACATTATAGTTCAATGATTACTAAGCCGTACGCTTCCTGTCAGCCCGGATATTGATCCAGGCCATGACAAGAATGATCAGGCCAAGAACAAAGCTCTGCCAGGAGGAATTGATCCGGTTCATATTCATGATATTGACGATCATGGTAAGGATCATGGCCCCCAAAACCGTTCCGGTCACTCCTCCCTCGCCCCCTAAGAGTGAGGTGCCTCCGACAACCACAGCGGCCACAATCTGCAGGCCGTAGGCCTCACTCATCCCGGCATCGGCTGCATTGAGCCGGGCCGTCAGGATAATTCCACCCATGGATCCGGTAAGGCCGCAGAAGATGTAAGCAATAAGGAGAACGGCCAGACTGTTTACGGCAGAATAGTCTGCGGCTAGCTTGTTATATCCAATCATGTAAATGTTGCGCCCCAGAGTGGTTTTCTGATAGACAAGAAGAAAAATGACGTACATGATGGCTGCCAGGATCACGGGAATGGGCAGGGGGCCCAGATAACCAATCCCCAGGGTGGTAAAGCCGGCAGGCAGATCATAGATGATTCCTCCGTTCATGACAATGGTGGCGATGCCGCTGGCTACCATGTTGACACCGTAAGTCGCCACAAAGGAGGGAAGTTTCAGCAATCCGACCAGGAGGCCATTGCAAAGTCCGGTGACTATTCCCACCATAAGACTTAACAGGATAGCCTGGGCTATGGGCCTGCCGCTGACCAGCAGTTTGGCACAGATACAACCGGTCAGAGCTGCATTTGCCCCCACAGATAGGTCGATATTGCCGGTCAGAACCACTCCGGTAAGCCCCAGACTTAGGATCAGGAGAATGCTGGTCTGCCTTAACACAATGATGATATTGGAAAAAGACAGGAAGGAGGGCTGCAGGATGGTGGATACCACAGAAAGCAGCAGAATACTGATGAGGATGTAAGTAAGCTTCCGGTTAATAACCCGCATCAGATCACCTCCTGTCGGTTACGGACATTTTTTAATATCTGATCAAGGATAATGGCAAAGAGAACCACTGTCCCGATGATGGCATTCTGATAGATGGAGGATATCCCTACCTGGGTCAGTCCCGATTTCAGTATCTGAAGAAGAAGGACGCCGAAGATGGTTCCCTCCACGCCTCCTCTGCCCTCCCGCATGGAGGTGCCTCCCAGGAGAACCGCTGCTATGGAGTTAAATTCCAGGCCGTTTCCGGCGTTGGGGTTGCCTGATTCAATCCTGCAGCACAGGAGCAAAGATCCGATGGCAGCCATGATTCCCGTATAGGTAAAGGCCAGAATGGTCGTCTTGCTGATCCTGGCCCCGGACAGGGTCAGCGCCTCAGGGTTGCCGCCTATTCCGGTCACCTTCATCCCAAAGGGAGTCTTCCTTAAGAGGACCCAGGTAAAGAGGAAACAGCCAAGTGCAATCCATACTGACCAGGAAAGACCCAGAAATCCCGTCTTGGCGATGATTCGGAAGATGGGATGGGAATAGTAGAGGGTCTGGTCATGGGATGTCAGAAAAGCCGTTGACCGGAAGATATTCTGGGTACCCAGGGTCACGATAAAGACCGGCAGCAGCCCTTTGGCTGCGATTACTCCGTTCAGGAAGCCGAAGCAGGCTCCCATGAGGACAGCCAGCAGGGCTGCCATGACCAGGGGAAGGCCCATATTAAGAAAGGTAAACCAGATGACGCCGATGGCGCTGGCCTGGGCTCCCACGGAAAGGTCGGTTCCCTGCATCAGCACAATCAGGGTCTGACCGCAGGCAAGGACCAGCAGAGGCGCTGACTGGCTTAATATGTTGGACATATTGCTTAAAGAGAAATAGTGATCCACCAGCAGACTGTAAAAAAACATAAGCAGAAGCATCATGTAGAGAGCTGTCGGAAGGCGGAAAAGGATGTTCCTTACCTTTATAAAATTAGAATTTGTTCCGGGTAGAGTCGATTCTTGTTTTTTCATTGATTATTACTGCGATCTGCCAGCATCAGCTGACCGATCCTCTCCATGGAGAATTCATCTTTTTGCATCTCAGAAATAATCTGTCCCTCCCGCATTACATAGAGGCGGTCACTCATGGAGATGACCTCGGAGAGGTCCGAAGAGATCATCAGGATAGATTTGCCCTCTGCGGTGAGGGCATCCATCAGCCGGTAGATTTCCATCCTGGCTCCGATGTCGATGCCTCTGGTGGGCTCATCAAAAATAAGAATATCTGTATCGGATGCCAGCCACTTGGCGATGACCACCTTCTGCTGGTTGCCTCCGGACAGGTCTTCCGTCTGTCTGTGCACATCAGGCGTCTTGATCTTCAGCTCATCCACGTAATCCCTGGCAATCGCTTCATTTTTCCTCTCGGAAAGATACAGGTGGGGGAAGTACTTTGAAAGGCTTGCCGCCACCACATTCCAGTCGATGGGTGCCTTGATGGTAAGCCCGCTGAGCTTCCGGTCCTCCGGCAGAAATCCAAGACCGGCATCAACCTTTGCCTTAGGCGAAGACCGGGTCATGTCCCTGCCATGGAGGATCACCCTGCCGGCAGCCGGCCGGTCAATCCCGTAAATCAGCCTGGCAAGCTCAGTACGTCCCGAGCCCACGAGGCCGGAAAGACCGACGATCTCCCCCTTCTTCAGGGTCAGGGAGCAGTTCTTAACCTTGCCGGCCCGGTCGCTGAGGCCTTCTACCCGCAGTACCTCTCCGGAAAATGTATTGGGGCTCTTCTGATAGATCTGGCTGAGACTCCGGCCCACCATCAGATGGATCAGCTGATCCTCCGTGAGATTTCCGTTTTTTTCCGTGGAAACCTTTTTCCCGTCCCGGAGGACTGTGATACGGTCGCCGATCCTTCGATACTCACTCATCCTGTGGGATATATAGATGATCCCTATCCCGGCTTCCGTAAGACTTTCGATCCGGGCAAAGAGGGAGTCTGTCTCCTGAGCAGACAAGGTGGCGGTGGGCTCATCTAAAATCAGTACCCTGGGATGAAAGGACAGGGCCTTGGCAATCTCCAGCATCTGCTGCTCTGCCACCCCCAGCTTCTTTACCGGGACTGACAGATTGATGGCGCTGCTGTGAAGGCCTTCAAGCAGCGCCCTGCAATCCTCTGTCATCTTCTTTTTATCAATCAGGGGAGTCCCCTTGATCCTGGGCTCCCGGTTAAAGAAGATATTCTGGGGAGCGGTCAGCCAGGGAATCATGGTGAGCTCCTGGTAGACGGCGGCAATCCCCGCCTGAAGGGCATCCCGGGGGGAAGAAAACCGTACCGGCTGTCCGTCATAGAAGATTTCTCCCTCATCCGGCTGGTAGACACCCAGCAGGCACTTGGAAAGGGTGGACTTCCCGGCCCCGTTCTCTCCCACCAGGATATGTACCTCCCCGGGGTAAAGGTCAAAATCCACCTGATCCAGGGCCTTCACCCCGGGAAAGACCTTGGTCAGTCCCCGGATGCTTAAAATCGGCTTTTCCTTATATGATTTGTCCTTATTCAAACCAGCGGTCATTGTCAATATAATCCTGTACATTATCCTGCTTTAAGAGCGGATTATTTCTTTCTGACGGGAAGGGAATGAAATATTCCTCCGGCAGAGTTTTATCGTTGAGATACTGTACCAGGTATGCCACGGCAAGATAGGTGGAACCATAAGGATCCGTGTTGTAGGTCACATACATATCTCCGGACTTGATTGCCTGGGAAGCATCCTTGGATCCGTCTGCCCCTCCGATCAAAACATCGGTGATATTCTGGCTCTTGAGAGCCTGGATGGCACCGAGAGCCATCTCGTCATTGCAGCAGGCAACCACACTCAGCCCATCTGCAACGTCCTTATTCTGAAGGAGGTTCTCCATAACCTGATTGCCTTCATTCCTCTTGCAGTTGGCAGTCTGGGAAGCCACAATCTCCATATCCGGGAATTCTGCCACCGCGTCCTGGATGCCGGCCTTACGCTCTTCCATATTCTGGACGCCTACCGGTCCTTCCAGAACCACAACCTTGCCCTTGCCGCCTGCGGCCTGGCAAAGCTCTTTGGTTACCAGGTATCCTGTCTCATAGTAATCCACGCCGGACCGCATGAAGGCTCCCGTATCCGGGGATGTTCCGATGGCAACCACCGGGATGCCCTTCTCATTTGCCAGGTCAACAACAGGCTGGATTCCCTTGGAGTCAGAAGGATGAATGACGAAAGCATCCACGCCCTGCTCGATCATATTCTCCATGATGGTGATCTGCTCATCGATGGCATCCTGGTTGGAGGGGGACAGGGTCTGAACCGTACAGCCCATGTCCAGGCCGGCCTGTTTGCCGCCTTCCCACATACCGATCATGTATGGATTGGTTGAGTTTCTGGTCATCACAACGATATTATAATCCTCTGCCGCTTTTACATTGGTACTGACACTCCTTCCGATCCCGCTGATAGGCAGAGCCACCTCATTCTTGGCATACTCACTGGCACGGTTGACATTGACATTCTTGCTGAAGTCCTCATTCACCTTCTCGCCGGTCTCACTGACCGTGACATCCATCTTAGCTGTCGTATTCTCTCCGGCACCTGCCCCGGCCCCGCTTCCGCAGGCCGCCAGGGAAAGTCCCATCGTAACTGCAAGTAATACTGCGCTGATTCTCCTTATCATACTCTTTCACCTCGTTATTATGTTTTTCAATTCCTATAAGACTGCATTCGCCACCACATTAAGGAACCTCTCCTGCACCTTCCAGGATGGCCCTACAGGGGAACACTGGGATAAGAAGATGGCAACCAGGTCTTTCTCCGGCCACACATTAAATACGCTTCCCCAGTATCCATGCCAGCCGTAGGATCCGGTCCCCATGTAATTGAATACCGTATTGTAATCCACCTCCACATTCATCATGTAGCCCCAGCCATGACCATAAAGAAATGTCCTCTCCTCCCCGATATGGTTCTGTGTCATCAGATGAACGGAATTAGGACTCAGGATTCTGTGGTTATTATAGGTTCCTTTGTTGGCAAGCATCTGAGCGAATTTATAATAATCCCAGGCCGTGCCGCATAGTCCGGCGGCCGGATTATAGTATCTCTTCTCACTGGCAAAGGGAAGTCTGGTATCATCCGTACCCGGCGTATCCAGTTCCTTAAGCTCCTCAAGGCTGCCGCAGGCATGGACTGCAGGGATGCGGTCCCAGAGCTTTTCATCAGGATAGAAGGCAGTTTCCCTCATGCCCAGGGGCTCGAAAATATATCTGTTGATGTATGTGTTAAAATCCAGACCGCTCACCAGCTCCACAATCCTCCCGCACACATCTGAGGACAGGTTGGAGTAGTCCCACCTGCTGCCGGGATCTGAGGCTATGGGCAGGCCGGCCAGCTTATCCACCACATCGGCCAGAGTTTCGGAAAGAGGATGCATGGTGTCAATGATTCCTGCTTCCTTGTACCTTCCTGCACAGTATCTTGCCCCGGGATGGTCTTCGGCAAGCCTTGCCACCGCTGTGATGCCGGACCGCATGGTCATCAGATCATGGATGGAAATCTGCCTTTCCGGCTCTCTTAGAATAATACTGCCATCCTTCCCCTCCTCTGCCACCTTCACATCCGCAAAGGCCGGTATGTATTCAGAAAGCAGGTCAGAGGGCATGACCTTGCCCTGATCAAAAAGCTGCATGAGGGCGACGCCTCCGATGGGCTTGGTCATGGAGGCCAGGCGGAAGATGCAGTTCTTCTTCATGGGAACCCCCTCCCGGGCCTGGCCGTAGGCCTTAAACTGAATGATCTTGCCATGTCTGGCCACCAGGGTCACCATCCCCTTTTTTACCTTCTCCCTGATGGCTCTTTCCATAACTCCATCAATATAAGACAGCCCGGCAGAAGACATCCCCACCTCCTCCGGGACTGTTAGAATAATCTCTTCCATTCTTCTTCACTTCCTTTCAATACTCCCTAGCGAATCCCTGCGCGGATTCGGGTCATCTTGCTGACAGATTACATATCTGAATCCGTGTGCTCTACGTATAAAAAGGCCGCCCCACCAAAGACTGTGTGATCAGTTCTTGGTACGACAGCCTTAAAGCCTATCTAATATCCAAACCGGATGCTATCTCTGGAACCAGGGTGTCCCGTACTCCGATTCATGAAGAGTATACACAGGTACTGAGGATTCCTTGACAAGCCTCTCCTCCAGGAAATCATAATTCATGGCAGTAAGCTCTTCCGGTGGAATCTCCTGCTCCACCCAGCGCATGAGGGCGCTTAAGCCGGAAGCGTTGGTCACATTGGGACCGTCCCAGTCATAAAGGGCATGCCCCCCGTATCTTGGGAAAAAGGCCCGGAAATTCCGCTTCATCTCCGCCTCACTCCTGAAATAGCCGCAGGCTTTTTTATAGTATTCCAGGGACATCTGGTTAGGAACAATGTGGTCGCCGGTGCCGTGGGTCAGGATCAGCTTCTTATTGTAAGCTGCCATCTTGCGCAGGTCCGGGTCATAGCAGGCATAGCGTGCAAATTCATCCTTATGCTCCAGATACATTTTCTCAAATTCTTCATAGGTACAGGTGGTAAAATCCCAGTTGGGATCCCTCCGTATCCATCGCATCTGCTGAAGTGCAAAAGGAATCAGCGATGGATGGCCGTTCTCCTTGATCCGAAGGTAACCAAACTGTCTTGGCCCTACCGGCCACTGGGTAATCTCCGGTCCGAATCCATAGGTGATCCGGGTTCCGTCTGAAAGCAAGGGACCGTTCCACACCTTGATCATCACCTGAAGATCTTCCTTGCTGATCCGTCCGTCCGGTGTGGATATCTCCATCAGCTGAGCCAGGAAGTCCAGCCAGTCAGACTCCGACGGGTCAAATGCCGTGGTCACTTTATTGGCGTCCTGCCACTTTCTGGCCAGCTTTTTCGCCGCCTGAAACTTGGAAAGGGGCACCCGGTGAGGTTCATTATAAAAGATCAATGCTGCCCAGAGGCAGGAAAACATCATATTGTAATAATCATAGAGGGGGCCATCTGCCCAGAGTCCGTCATAGTCCTCCGGAAAGCGCTGGGCCTCGGCCATGATCTGTCTGGCTCCCCCGGAGGTTCCATGCATATAGCTCTTGTAGATGCGGTCTCCGTACACAGCCTCCACCACAGCCTTGGCCATCATGGTCACCTGATGGGTGCCATAGAAGGCCCAGTTCTCAATCATATCCCACTCCAGGTCACCGCCATAAAAGCCCCAGGAGGCATCCACAAACATGCCGGTGGCACCGTCGTTAACCACACAGGCAAAGCCGTTGCGTACCGCCATGGGCCAGGATGTGATGTTGGTGGTCTGCTCCTTGTCCCAGTCTGTCTCCAGGTTGGATCCGGCACCGGCTATCCCCATAAAGCGGCGGTTCCAGCGCTGGGGCAGGAAGAGCTTGATGTTGGCCACATGCCTGCCGGATATGAATTCCTTTAACCTTACCAGGCAGAAGGCCGGAACATTGGTAAGCAGGGGTTTACCCGGCTCCTTATAGCTTCCGGCGGGATAATAACGAACATCCATCACCATATAGTCCGTCCAGGCAGATAAGGCCCTCCGCACCCGGTCCGGACTGCACCGGTCCATGAGATCCGGATAGTCCGTATAAGAATCCGGGTCTGACATATCCACCCAGTTATAGACATCCCAGGAAAACCAGTTCTCTCTATGTCCTTTAAAAAATTCCCATTTCGCCATATCTGATAATCACCTTTTAATCAATGCATAAACTACATCACAGATATAGATTTATATATAAAAAATACCTAAAATACACTGTAATTGTATCACTGAATGCAGGTAGATACTTGTATAATACATTACGATTATTGTAAATATCAGATACGCCGAAAAAGCATGTTAAAGGCTTTCAAATATCTCATCAATGGCCCGGGAAGCAGCAAGCCCCATGCGGATAATCCGCTCCCCCTCTTC
>JAFUDC010000097.1 GCA_017459345.1 Eubacterium sp. | reverse complement strand
TTAAAAAATTCCCATTTCGCCATATCTGATAATCACCTTTTAATCAATGCATAAACTACATCACAGATATAGATTTATATATATAAAATACCTAAAATACACTGTAATTGTATCACTGAATGCCGGTAGATACTTGTATAAAACATTACGATTATTGTAAATATCAGATACGCCGAAAAAGCATGTTAAAGGCTGTCAAATACCTCATCAATGGCCCGGGAAGCAGCAAGCCCCATGCGGATAATCCGCTCCCCCTCTTCTTCTATCTCCTCATCCGGCATCCGGTAATCTCTATTCTCCAGAAATGCCGCAGACATCTGTATCACGTACTTTTCGTAGCCTTCCGCATCGTGCTCCATAGCCACCCCGTTATCTGACATTTCGGAAGTGTCCCGGCTCCCTCCGATGGACATATCATTTAAAATGTCCAGCATAATGGCATAGTGTTCCATATCCCAGCAGGAAAGGTACATACATTTGCATAGGCCCTTGTGGAAAAAAGGATAGTCGGAGTAGCAGTTAAGCAAATCCGAAAAAAACTGTCGGTGGTCAGAACTGACAAACAGTTTTCTCCGGTCCAGTTCCTTGATACATCGGCTTAGGTCATGGTGATTCATTTCTCTCTCCCTCTCATATCTCGCTTGTGATTTTATGTCAATAAAAATATCTCCTTATAGATATCCTCGCCGTATCCCCTGACCTCCGGCTGACCGGAAGCAATCTGATAGGTTCGCCGGCCATCTTCCTCTCTTGCGGCGTTCATATATAATACGGATTCCGGCAGGTCGCGGCTTAACAGGGTAATCAGCTGATAAAAATGGGTCACATAATACACATGGATCCCCAGTTCCTGTAAGGCCATGACGATTTCCAGAGCAATGCCGGAACCCTCCTCCTCATTGGTGGCAGAGAAGGATTCATTAAAGAGCATATGGTCTCCCGGCCGGATCCGGTCGACGATCTCATTCATCCGGATAAGCTCTTCATCAAGCTTTCCGCTTTTAAGCTTCCGGTCCTCCTCCCGGATAAAATGGGTATAGATCTGTCCGCAGGAAAGGGCAAAGTCCGATGCCGCCACGTACATCCCGCTGTTCATCATCAGGAGGGCCTGGCCTATGCTTCTAAGGAATGTGGTCTTGCCTCCCTGGTTTGAGCCGGTGATCATCATAACCATTTTATCCGTATGCTCCACACTGCTGGGAACAGAGGGCTTCCCTTGATAAAGAGACAGGCTGACATTATAAAGGTCTGTGCAGAACAGATCAGAAGTCCCTTCAGCAGCCATGGGCATACAAAAAGGAATTTTCAACTGTTTTAAGCTGTCCAGAAGATTCAGACAGCCAATATAAAAGGACAGCTCCCTTTTTAACTCCTGAAGAAAGGCAAAAAGCTCATCCCTGGCCTGGACAACCACTTTTGCCGCATTTTCCGACATGGCATCCTTAAGCCTTGATAAAGCCGGTGAGATATCCGGATCATTCATATCAAGATCGAACTCCAGGCTGTCCTTGTTCCGTGAAAAAAGTTTAAGCAGGCCCTTCTTACTGCCCTCCTCCGTTTTTATGGGATGGTATTCCAGAGCCCTCAAACTGTTCCCGGGTCTGGCCAGAGCAGTAATTCCCCGGTCGATGGACAGGGCATGGCAGAGCCTTTCCATGTCCTCAAGCTGATCTGAGGCAAAAAGGGCCATGAGCCCGGTCAGAAGCTGCTTTAATCCCTGCGACCTTACAACTGCCTCCATCTGTACAGCCATCTGCCGGATGTCTCCAAGAGTTTCCTTCATGGAGATCATGACTTTAAGAGCCACATCCAGCATATACTTTGCCTTCCTGTGGGTAATGGCCAGCCGTGTATCCCTGTTTTTGCTGAGGGCCTCAGTGATCTTTCCGTAAAAAGACCGGACCAGCCGGGGATTCTTAATGCAGTCAGAAAGAATCTCCTGGCGGTACAATATTTCTCCAGCACAGCGGCATTGATTCTCCCTGGAGAAAACCTGCATGGCTGTGTCCCTGATATAGCCATCTTCCGCCGCCATCCCCGCAAGCAGGATCCCAAGTTCCAGATCATTGTCCAGCTGCGGATCCACACTGGACTCCTGCAGAACCCTGTCTTTAAATAAAAGATAAGCATTCATGAGCCTGCACCGATCCTTTCCCTGATGCTTTCCCGGGTGAGGGAATATTTCTCCGCCATGCTTCTGGCATAGGCTTTCCCGTCTGCACGTGCCCGGCTGATCTTATAAGTTCTCTCCTCCATATCCTCCCCGATCTCACTGATCAGGCTGACCGTTCCGGGAAGGAAGGAGGATAACTCATTGATAAATGTAACATAGAGACAGATGGCCCCGATTTGGCTGATCTGCTTAAGAATCTTCCTGCCAAGCCAGGCTGCATCCGCCAGGGTGGTGGAGGCAAACATTTCATTAATGAGAATAAGACTCCGGTCAGTGGCTTCCTTAAGGATATCATATATACGTATGATATCATCCCTCAGCTTGCCGCTCTGGCTGCTCTGCATCTCCTGCCGCTCAAAATGGGTATATATATGGTCCGGCAGAAACATCCGGACCACCGTTCCCGGAACAGGCACACCCAGGGCTCCCAGATAGAAGAGCTGACCCAGCATGCGGACAAATGTGGTTTTCCCGCCCTGATTGGGACCGGTTAATACCATGATATGCTCCTCCGGCTTCAGAATCAGATTATTGCGGATGGCCTGCCGGCCCTCTTTCAGCATCTGATCTGCCAGAATCAGGTCAAAGCAGTTGGAGGCCATAAAGCTCTCAGACCGGTCTGTGATCATGGGAAAGCAGAAGCTTAAGCCCTGCTCCTGTTTGGGCATGATATACTCAAGCCATACGGTATAGAAGCCAAGATCCTCATGGTAACGGATCAATTCTTCCGGAACAAACTGATTTCTGTCTCTGACAAGGGAAAAGAGACCCTGAAACTCCTCAGGAAACAGGCGGACCAACCCCTTTATGATCTCCGCCTCCACCGGGTCAGGATCCCAGCCGTCCCTGTCAGTCACGGGGAATTCTGCCTTGGAGCCTATGAACTGGCCGAAAAACCTATTAAGCTCTTCTTCCAGATCTGATATACCTGTCTGGGAAAAATCTGCTTTCCTGATGGAGATATGGTTATCCCTTACGCAGATCTGATAGGTGATTCGGGACAGAGCTTCCTGGA
>JAFUDC010000096.1 GCA_017459345.1 Eubacterium sp. | reverse complement strand
CAAGAACATTGAGTTCACCAAGAACAATGTTCATATCAAGTCCGCCCTCAACGAGCAGAATTATGAAGAGATGGAGAATCTGGCCTACGAACTGTGCCAGGAATACATCGAGCATGATGACGAGCTTGCCAACAAGGATAATATGAGCGCTCTGTTTAAGATTGGATACGGTCTCTATGTCATCACCAGTAAGGATGGGGACAAGGATACCGGCTGTATCGCCAACTCCGTGACACAGCTGACCAATGCTCCGAACCGGATTGCGGTTACCTTGAACAAGGCCAACTATACTCATGATGTGGTGCTCACCAGCAGAAAGCTGAATGTGAACTGTCTCTCCGTAGACGCTCCGTTCGCAGTATTTGAGAACTTCGGATTCCAGAGCGGCAGAGATGTGAACAAGTTTGCCACATGGCCGCTGCTTCGGGCAGGGAATGGTATCGCATATCTTCCCAAGTTCATCAACTCCTTTATGTCCTTAGATGTAGAAGCTGTAGATGACCTTGGAACCCATACCATGTTCATCTGTTCCGTTTCCGAGGCCCGTGTGATCTCTTCAAGGGAGACCATGACCTACAACTACTATCAGGAGAATGTAAAGCCGAAGCCGCAGCCCGCTGAGAAGAAAGGTTTTGTATGCCAGGTTTGCGGATATATCTACGAAGGCGATGAGCTTCCGGCAGATTTCCAATGTCCCATCTGCAAGCACCCTGCTTCCGATTTCAAGCCGCTGTAAGTTTTCTACATTCGGAAAAGTTAAGACCGCCATGCAATACGAACTGCATGGCGGCCTTTTTCTTACTTAATTATTTCTTCCTCAATTATTTCTCCGCGGCATTTTCCAGCTTCTTTACCGTCTCAGAATCAGCCTGCATGCCCACAGTCCACACATCTCTGCCGGAAACATATTCCACATCAATGGTTACATTCGGATCCAGATCAAGAAGGGATCCTCCCTGGACAAGATCTGCGGGAACAAGCTTTGATTTCACTTCCTCTATCAGGGCCGGATCCTTCACCGTGCAGGTTACCTGATTCATCTGGTTTTCCCCGTCATTACGATAAAGGGTTATCTGCCTGATCTTATACTGGCCTTCTCTCTGAATCTTATCCACATAGCCTTTTTTCGTAAGCCACTCTATCGTTTTGCTGAAGGATGGGTATATATAGTGAGTTATTCCCATGGTGGCAGAGAGGTTGCTCTCTTCTGCCCCATTACCCGGATCATCCAGGCCGGAATAGTAAAAGACCTCCAGACTGCCCACCGGTATCTCTTTCATCACTTCCGAATATTTCAGTTCGGCAAGCTCCTCAGAATATATCTTCCTGAACTCTTCCCGATCCTTCTTCTCAACATTTTCATACATCATCTCATAGGGGATGTCAGGGTTAAATACAGATACAGAGATTTCACTGATCTTCCGACTATCGGCAGTTAATACGGAGCAATTATCCTCCTTGAAATCTCTGCACTGATATAGCCAATCTAACTGGTCCATATATTTTTCTACAGGAATATTGTATCTGCGCACTGCCTTTCTTCCATGTCCCAGGGTGTAAGTTACAGTGATATTATGGAAAGCCTGACCGCTATCCTTCCATGGCTTATCACTGACAATGTCAGAAATCAGGTTGTAGGCAGCTTCCATTTCCTGACCCTCAAGACCTGCTGCAGGCTTTCCCCAATGTTCAGACTCCATGCATACGCTGCTGTCTTCAATGTTCATGGACTTTATGCTGCCCATTTTCGGCAGATAGGAGTCGTATCCTGACAGATCCAGCCAGAATACCATGGCCAGGGCAAAGGAGAGAGCAACTGTCACCAGCATCTGCTTCCTGTGGGACCAGAGGCCGCGCACATCCAGCTGATAGATGGATTCCACAAGCCCGTGAAAGAGAACGGCTCCCAGAAAAATACCGGCAAGGAGCCAGATCCTGGAATGGGCCAGGGTCATCTCATAAAGAACCAGGCCGGCAAATAAGGCGGCAGGCACCACCATTATAATCTTGAGGGCTGTCTTCATCCTGGGGAAGGCCATGGCCTTTCCCGCCATCTCTGATTTTCTGATCTGATATAAATATCTACAAAGAATCAGCAGGGCAGCAATCCAGACCAGGGTCACCAACAGATAAAAGGGGCTGATCTTATAGTAAGTCCCGCTGAAATCTCCCAGTCTGAAGCTCAGGGTCAGGGGAGAAAGGGAAAGAGCAGGCTTGCATCTGTCTTTTCCGCATAGGTATCAAAAAATGTACTGGCATACATGGTCACTACAGAATAAAGGAGAAATGGTGCATATAGGGCGAAGACCCATCCTCCCATCACACCGACCACCAGATTGCCGGTAAGGATCATGGCAAGAGCCTGTGCGGCAAAACCAATACCGTAAGCGGTCAGGCAAACAAGAAAGGCCCTGCAAAGTGACTGAAATACGGCCAGTGTCAGATAACCTGCCGCCCCGCAGATGGCGGTCTCCAGAAGAATCCCCACCAGCATGGGGAGGAGCATGAAGACCAGATTACTGGCCACAATGATGTGGAACATGTCCTTTCTTTTGATTGGAAGGGAATGATAAAAGTCAATCTTCTGCCGGGAATGGAGATAGCGAAAAGCCATGAAGGCCATCAAAGCACCCAGCATACAGGAAAGAACCGCAAACAGGGAAGTGGATCCCATCCCTTCCAGAATTTTGAAAATGATATCCTCTCTCTTATGGTCATCTCCATAATTCTCCAGTATATTCTGAAGGGCAATCACAAACCAGAGCACATGAACGAACACTGCAAATATCGCCAGCAGGAACTCGATCATATGATGCTTCCTGTATTCCTTACTCAGTTTTAAAAACGAAATCTGTGATGTCATAAACAACTACCTCCGTTCTTCAGATATGAGATTCCTGATATCATAGCCGGCCACCTCTGTCTCACTGATAAAGATTTCTTCCAGAGACAGGGGCAGGGCCTCACAGAAAACGGGATCATATTCATTAATCCTGGCAAGAATCTCCTCAGCCTTCCCCCTGGCAGTAAGTGTCAACAGCTTGCCCCTGCGCTCAAAGTGAAGGAGATTCATTCTCTTCTTCAGATCCTCATCATACACTGGATCCAGAACACACTGGACCTTGGTCAGGTTGCACTTCAGATCCTCCAGATCCTTGGACAGGAGGACGCCTCCTTTATGAAGAAGTCCGATATGATCACAGATATCCTCCAGCTCCCTGAGGTTATGGGAAGCAATCACCGGAGTCAGCCCCCGCTCATCAATCTCCCTGGCAAAAAGGCTCTTGATACCCTGCCGCATGACCGGATCCAGCCCATCGAAGGTCTCATCGCATAAGATATACGGCACCTTGCAGGCAATGCCAACCAGAATCGACAGCTGCTTCTTCATCCCCTTGGAAAATGTATTGATCTTCCTGCCGGCATCCAGATTAAATGTCTTTAACAGCTCTTTATATCTGTCAATATCAAAATCTTTATAAAATAAACTATAGAATTCACCCAGATCTTCCGGGGTTCCATTCCCAAAATAGAACTGATCATCTGAGATATAAAAGAACTTTGCCTTGCTGTCCGGATTATCCCAGACGGGATCTCCATCAATGGTGATCATCCCTTCATCCGGCTGTAATATCCCGGACATCATGCGGAGCAAGGTGCTCTTCCCGGCACCGTTGGTTCCCAGAAGACCAAACACATTGGCATCCTGGATGGTCAATGTAGTATCCTTAACCGCCTCTATCTCATCAAATGTCTTACTGACTTTTCTCACTTTTATCATACTGGTTCCTCCTCATAAACCTCTTTTATGCAAACAAGAACCCTGTCAAGTTCAATCTTCTGGTCTCTGCAGGACCTGGCCTGCTTTTTCACCGCATCCAGAAGCTTCTCCTGCTGAATCATAAGGAGATCCTCATCCGCCCGGACAAAATTACCCCTGCCTTTTACAGAATAGATGAATCCGCTGCGCTCCAGCTCACTGTAGGCTCTCTGTATGGTGTTGGGATTAATGGACAGATCCACCGCCAGAGAGCGAACCGAGGGCAGCTTCTCATCCGGCTCCAGTATTCCGCTTGCAATCAGTGTCTGCATTCGATCCACAATCTGTTCATAGATCGGCCGCTTATCACTGTAGTCAAGAACAATCATGACATCCCCCTTTCTTAGATTTATTCATCATATTCACAGGTATAATGCTCAATATTGTTTTTAGTGTACTAATACTTCTAGTACAGTTAGTATAATTTAAAAGGCACTTGCTGTCAAGTGCCTTTTAAGAAAAAATATATGATTCTTTTTAATGGTCTTACTGGATTCCAGGAATCTTCGGAATGGCGTCAAAGCCAGGCTGCAGATCTTCATCTGTCGGGATATAATCTGACATCTCGCCATTGTGAAACTTCTCGTAGGCAACCAGGTCAAAGTATCCGGTTCCGGTCAGGCCAAAGAGAATGGTCTTCTCCTCGCCGGTTTCCTTACACTTTAATGCCTCATCAATTGCCACCTTTATGGCATGGCTGCTCTCCGGAGCCGGAAGGATTCCCTCAACTCTGGCAAACTGCTCTGCTGCGGCAAATACTTCTGTCTGTTCAACAGCTCTTGCTTCCATGAGGCCCTGATCATAGAGCTCGGAAAGGGTGGAGCTCATACCGTGGAAGCGAAGTCCTCCGGCATGGTTTGCGGATGGGATAAAGCCGCTTCCAAGTGTGTACATCTTGGCCAGCGGGCAGATCATACCTGTATCACAGAAGTCATAGAGGTACTTACCTCTGGTAAAGCTTGGGCAGGAGGCCGGTTCTACGGCAATGATCTGATAATCTGCCTCTTTCCGCAGCTTCTGACCCATGAATGGTGCAATGAGGCCGCCCAGGTTGGAGCCGCCGCCGGCGCAGCCGATGATCATATCCGGCTTGATATCATACTTATCCATGGCTGCCTTAGCCTCCAGACCGATTACGGACTGGTGCAGGAGTACCTGATTCAGCACGCTTCCCAGAACATAACGGTAGCCTTCATTAGTAGTGGCAACTTCAACTGCCTCGGAGATGGCACAGCCAAGACTTCCTGTGGTTCCGGGATGAGCCTCAAGAATCCTTCTGCCCACTTCTGTGGTAGTGGATGGGGATGGAGTGACATCTGCTCCATAGGTTCTCATCACTTCACGGCGGAATGGCTTCTGCTCATAGGATACCTTAACCATATAAACCTTGCAGTCCAGATCAAAGTAGGAGCATGCCATGGAAAGGGCAGTTCCCCACTGACCGGCTCCGGTCTCTGTGGTCACGCCCTTAAGTCCCTGCTTCTTTGCATAATAGGCCTGGGCAATGGCAGAGTTCAGCTTATGGCTTCCGCTGGTGTTGTTGCCTTCAAACTTATAATAAATCTTAGCCGGTGTCTGAAGCTTCTCCTCCAGGCAGTAGGCGCGTACCAGAGGTGACGGACGGTACATCTTATAGAAGTCCTGAATCTCTTTGGGGATCTCGATATAAGGGGTTGTCTCATCCAGCTCCTGCTGAACAAGTTCCTCACAGAAAACTCCGCTAAGCTCCTCTGCAGTCATGGGCTGACCGGTTCCCGGATTCAGCAGGGGAGCCGGTTTTTTCTCCATATCCGCACGTAAATTATACCAGCTTTTTGGTATCTCCTGCTCCTCAAGGTAAATCTTATAAGGGATTTCTTTGCTCATAATATTATTCTCCTTTCACTGCCATCCTGTTTACTGTTTTGCGAATCATCTATCAATACTTCAAATGTCTGGGAAATATACCCGCAAAAAGAATGACATCCGTGTTTCTTTATCAGTTTAACACATTAAACCAACCATCTCAACCTTTTTATTTATAAAATGTAACTAACTCAGAACCATGCGGAATTTGTATGGAGCAGATTCGTCAAGCTCGCTTGTAAGAAGTTAAAATATAATTCCATCAGTGGCATCTTTCCCTGTTTCTGCATAAGATAATATCGAGGTTAACCAATCTATTGGAGGATTAAGGTCATGGAATTATCCTGTCTTTTTGATATAGAACCGGGCCAGACTGCCATAGTAACAGATTTGCAGGCAGCCGGCAGCATGCGCAGAAGACTGATGGATCTGGGCCTGACTCCCGGAACCAGGGTGGAATGTCTGGGAAGGAGCCCTTTTGGGGATCCTGCCGCATTCCTGATCCGGGGAGCGGTCATCGCCCTCAGAAAGAAGGACTGCAGGGATGTACTGATCCAAGATGCCGTAACTGCAGACCAACAAGGGGAATCCGGTTTTAAAGAGGGGTGAACAATCTTGGAAATATCACACAATTCTACTGAACTTCACATAGCAGCCGTCGGAAAAAGCAGGAAGCTGTCAGAAAATCTAAAAACGATCGCTCTGGCCGGCAATCCCAATGTAGGAAAAAGCACCATATTCAATGCGCTTACCGGAATGAAACAGCATACCGGCAACTGGCCCGGAAAGACAGTTTCCCTGGCTGAGGGACATTGCACTTTTCATGGTCAGGATTATCAGCTCACAGACATCCCCGGCAGCTACTCCCTGATGGCACGCTCAGCAGAAGAAGAGGTTGCCAGGGATTTTCTCCTCTATGGGCAGCCTGATGCAGTAATCGCAGTATGCGATGCCACCTGCATCTTACGTAATCTCAATCTGGTCCTTCAGATTCTGGAGATCACACCCAGAGTAGTGGTATGTGTCAACCTCATGGATGAAGCCAGACGCAAGAAGATCCATGTGGACCTGGCCGCCCTGTCTAAGCGTCTGGGAGTTCCTGTTGTAGGAACTATTGGAAGGAAAAAAGAAACTCTTGATGAACTAATGCAGGCAGTGGAAGATGTTATCAGCGGGCAATGTCCAACCAGGCCGGTAAGGCTCCATTATCCCACTATCATTGAGCATGCGGTCATGATGATCGAGCCGATTCTTCAGGAGAAGGAGGCTTGCATCTGCCATAAAGACTATATCAGAGATCCTATTCCGGTGAAAGATATCCCCGGAAATCGCTGGATCTGCCTGCGGCTCCTGGAAAAATCTTCAGCTTTTACAGACCATTTAACTGATTCTTCCGGCCGGTCTCTCCTTAAAGACCCCGAGCTTTGCAGAGGACTGTCCATGGCAGAGAGATACTTAAAGCAGGAAAGTGTAACAGAGAATCAGTGGAATGACAGCATCACAGCTGCCCTGAACTCTCAGGCAGAAAAAGTCTGCAGAGGGCTGATCCGGTATGAAAAGCAAGGATATCATGGCCTTGATCGGCGTCTGGACCAGCTCTTTACCAGCAAATATATCGGTATTCCCCTGATGATGCTCCTGCTCTGCGGGCTTTTCTGGCTTACCATTGTCGGAGCCAATATCCCCTCCGACCTGCTGGCAGCAGCTTTTGCCAGGATTGAGGCAGGCTTTACAAATCTGTTTCTGGCTCTGCATGCCCCGGTCTGGCTTCATGGGGTGCTGGTTCTGGGTCTTTTCCGGGTAATGGGATGGGTAGTTTCCGTCATGCTGCCGCCTATGGCCATCTTTTTTCCGCTTTTTACCCTGCTGGAGGATGCCGGTTACCTGCCCAGGATTGCTTATTCGCTCGATAAGCCATTCCAGCTTTGCAGTTCCTGCGGAAAGCAGTGTCTCTCCATGGCAATGGGACTGGGCTGCAACGCCGTCGGCGTCACCGGCTGCCGGATCATCGACTCACCCAGAGAACGAATGCTGGCCATCCTGACCAACAGCCTGATTCCCTGCAACGGGCGATTCCCGGCCCTGATTGCCATCATCACCATGTTCTTTGCGGGAACACGGGCCGGCTGGTTTTCTCCCTGGATTGCTGCGATGATGATGACCGGCCTGATCACGCTTAGTGTGGGTGCCACTTTTCTCACAACCAGGCTTTTGTCTATGACATTGCTCAAAGGTCTGCCCTCCACCTTCGCCCTTGAGCTCCCGCCCTACCGCATACCCCAGTTTGGAAAGGTTCTTGTGCGATCCATATTCGACCGGACATTATTTGTACTTGGCCGTGCCGTCTCGGCAGCAGCTCCCGCCGGAGTTCTCCTGTGGATTCTTGCCAATGTCATGACGGGCGGTCAGACCCTTCTCCAGTTCCTGTCGTCTCTATTAGATCCTCTGGGGCGGCTGATGGGGCTGGATGGGGTAATTCTGATTTCCTTCCTGCTGGGTTTTCCGGCAAATGAGATCATACTGCCGGTGATGGTGATGGCATACAGTTGTCAGGGAACCTTATCCTCCTCTGTCAGCCTGGCCGGAATGGAGCAGATCTTCCTGGCCCACGGATGGACAGCGGGCACCGCCTTATGCACTCTGATTTTCATGCTGATGCACTGGCCCTGCTCCACCACCCTCCTTACCATAAAAAAAGAGACCGGAAGTCTCAAGTGGACTGCACTTGCTGCTCTCATTCCGACTTTATGCGGTGCTTTTCTGTGTATTTTTCTTAATCTTCTTATGAATATTGTCAGAATTTCATAAGAAGCTGTTGACATTTTGGACACAAATTCAGGGTATACTAAAGCCATCAAAACAAAGAGATTTGTTTTGAGTTTTAGATTTTTTCATACTTTTCTCTCTTCATAGCAGGGAAGCGTCTGACGCTTCCCTGTTTTTATTTCACCGTCATCTCTGCCAGATTGATCAGTATATCTGCCCTCTTATATAAAAGTATGACAGTGAACACATTATAAAGACTGTGGATAGCTGCAATTCCAATCTGTGATACCTGCCGGTCCAGATAATCAGGGGCAAACAGCCATCGGATCATAGATATAAGCAGAAGAAATGTACCGATACCGATCAGATTAAAGTAGAGATGGATCAAAGCGGCCTTTTTGGCATTTCCGGAAGCTCCGGTTCCTGCCAGTATGGCTGTGATGCAGGTTCCGGCATTCTGCCCCATGATGACAGGAATCACATTATAATAGCTCAGGGCTCCGGCAGGGCTTACAGCAAGCAATATGCCCATAGATGCTGAGGAGCTCTGCAGGAGAGCGGTCAGCAGACCTCCGGCAAGAAAGCCCCAGCAGGGATGGCGGATCATATCATACATTTTAATCATTACAGGCGAGCAGGCCAGGGGTTCCACAGCCCGGCATATGGCATCAAGACCTGTCATCAGGATAGAGAATCCCATCATCAGGCTTCCACTCAACCTGGAGGACCGGCTCTTTGCTCTGATAATCAGGGCCACTCCCACAATGGCAAGAAACGGGGTTAAGGAGGAAGGCTGCAAAAGCTTCATGGGAATGATCTCCCTGCCGCCAATTCCCGAAAGACTCAGAAGCCAGGCAGTTACCGTCGTCCCCACATTCGCCCCCATGATAATACCGGCAGCCGCATTCAAATCCATCAAGGCGGCATCCACAAGACCTACTGTCATCACTGTTACGGCAG
This sequence comes from Eubacterium sp., assembly GCA_017459345.1. GTDB lineage: Bacteria > Bacillota > Clostridia > Lachnospirales > Lachnospiraceae > Anaerobutyricum. Next base: position 12,417 of record JAFUDC010000096.1, on the reverse strand, counting down.
ATGAAGACTGTAAAAACGCTGTGATCAGACAGCCGGCTGCCACTGCCCTGGCCTTTCTCCCCGTCAGTTCATTCAGGAAGCGGTTCAGCCTCCCCCCTGTCAGCTCTCTCAGACTATCCTCCATCACATTTAAGCCATAGAGAAAGAGTGCAAGTCCCCCGGCCAGATTAATCAGCCCCTGATATAACATTCCTGCATCCATCCATCAGCTTGCTATATCATAGGATATTCACCATTGTCAGAGAGATAGAACATAAAACCTGGGTGGGGTCAAATAGAATCCCCGGCCGGTAACCAGGCCGTCAGGCATGAAAAAATCCGATGCCTGCACATCGGATTTTCATTGGATATATGTATTAATAGAACACTTTCACTGTCTGGTACTTCACCCCATGATGGGTAGCTCTGGAATGAGAGCTGTAATATACATCGATTCTGTGACCCTTGATGGCTCCTCCGGTATCTTCTGCAGTATAGATGATATTGCCGATCTGTACCTTGGTACCCAGCTTAATAAGTCTAGGATCAACAGCAATCGTATGGTTACCCCTGGGCATGCGGCCGCTGGCAGTGGGCTGACCTGCCCACTGGCCTGCACAGCTGCGGCAATTGCAATAGCCGGTGGTACGCATCCGCATCAGCTTATATCTCTGAACTTCAACCTTGCAGGTTGCTTTCACATCAGTTCCCTTAATCTTGGCAGTAATCACTGCCGTTCCCTTACCTTCAGCGGTAATATTTCCATTCTGATCTACAGATGCCACTCTCTTTTTGCTGCTGCTCCAGACAATCTCACCTTCTGCGGAATTTTTCTTGGTGGCTTTTAACTTCATGGACCGGTCTTTATTCAGGGTTACTGCCTTCTTGTTAATCTTGATTGTTGCCTTTTTGCGTTTGGTCTTAGCAGCCTGACCTGCCGGATTAACCTGCTGGTTCTGACCAGCCACTTGCTGAGTAGTGGCAGCCTGGACACTTCCAAAAGAATTAACACCAAGAGTTAAAACCAGTGCCGCTGTATATATCATCTTCTCTATAGAAACTTTCTTCATCATACACCTCCATGTATTACAGATATGTGAATCACTATACCTATAATACACGGCAAATGTGATGGAAATGTTACTTTTTGTAACATTTATTTAATATTTTTAATTTATTTTCAACATTTTTCCGTAGTCTTAGAGATGATGTACCTGGGCCGCCTCTTTATTTCCTCATATATCTTTGCGATATAGTAGCCTATAATCCCCAGACTCATCATGACAATGCTGCCCAGAAACAGGATCAGCAGTATCACAGTTGTAAAGCCCTCAACGGCATGACCCATGGCAAACCGCAGTATGGTCTGTATTCCCAGGACCAATGCCAGAAGAAATGTCAGTACTCCCGCCCCGGTAACCAGCTGCATGGGGGCAGAGGAATAGGCCGCAATATCTGTGAAAGCATATCGGATCAGGCTTCTTGCAGACCACTTGGACTCGCCTCCCACCCTTTCCTGCACATCAAACTCCACAGAGGTGGTTTTATATCCGATCCAGCTTGACATTGCCCTGAAAAATGTGTTGCGCTCGGGCATATCCAGCAGAACCTCCACTGCCTTTTTATCCAGCAACTTAAAATCGGAGGCTCTTGACATATTGACCCTTGTGGCTTTGGACATAATCTTATAAAAGAATCCGACTCCCGCAGCATAGAGGAGATTCTCCTGTCCCCGGGATCTCTTGACCCCTTCGACCACCTCATAGCCCTGCTCCCACAGGCGATACATCTCGACGAGAGTCCTGGGAGGATGCTGCAGATCACAGTCCATGATTCCGCAGCAGTCGCCTCTGGCATAGGCAAGACCGGCAAAAATAGCTGCCTCCTTGCCGAAATTGCGGGAAAAATGAATCCCTGTAATCCAGGGATTCTTACTGGCTTCATCTGTGATCACCTTCCAGGTATCATCCCCGGAACCATCATCCACAAAAATCAGCTGATATTCTATATTCTCTTCTTCCAGAACACTTTTCAGTATTGCTGCTGTTTTCGGCAGAACCTGTTCCTCGTTATAGGAGGGTATGACGATGGACAAGAGAGCCATGGATTGTCACTCCTTTTTAATGTTAACCGTTGAAGTATACGGACATTCCCAACTATTCATATTTGGCAAGATGGGCTTCCAGGTCCATATGCTTCCAGGGTTCAGGTACCAGGGCATAAACCTTTTCCCGGTAATCATAAAGTCCCTTCTCCTTCCAGACCAGATCAGCATAATCAAGAATCGTATCGCTGATAAAAAATCCCAGCTTATCCTTGTAAAATTTATCCGTATATTTCAGATAAGCCTTAAGAATCCTGGAAATCGTCTTCGTATCCCGGTTCTCATAGGCCCCTCTGAGCTCCTCCATATAGGGTTTTAAGGCTGCCCAGGTATCAATTCTGACCTGGGAACAGCGCACCTTTCGGAAATCTTTACTGACCTTCCTGGAAGCAGGAAGGTAATACTTGTTCTTCCAGAGCTTGTAGCTCCTGCGTTCCTTCAAAATCTCCTCATAGGAGATTCCATCATCTTTTGTAAACTCCAGGAAATCTTCAAAAGGCAGGTCAGTTTCCGCTATGATATTATTCTCTGAAGCAGATGGAGGAAGAGTTTCACAGGTCTGTACCCACTTCCTGCCCACAACAACAGACATATACTCATTCATATGCTTTGTTACCTGCAGCATTCTCCCCTCAAAGGGGATTCTCTCCACATCTTCAAAGAGACCAACCGGCAAAGGATTCCAGCAGCCTTTCAGTGTCAGATGCCATAATTCCTTTCCTTCCTCCTCCTTAGCTGCAGCCTCATTTTCCAGTTCTATATACCTGGCCAGAGCATCCGGCCCCATTTTATCATACTTTTTTCCGCCAATATGGAAACCCTCATGGTTTTCAAGGACCGCCTCCACATCTTTGACACGGAATTTCTTCCGGGTCCTTTTCTCTCCGAACACATTTCGGTAGCGACGCATCTTATTAAGAAGTTTCCAGTCTTCAAGGGGTTCCTCCCCCGATCCGTTAATCATCATAAGATAACGTTCACAGCCAGTGACCTTATCGGGTAAGCAAACCCCCCTGGCGATATGGATGGTCACAGCAATCCCGGGGTATTTGTAAAAGACTTCTCTTGATTCATCCAGAAGCAGACTTCCCCTGTCCACATAACGGAACATGAGCCTCTTTAGAGAGGAATTGTTCTCCCAGGTCTCCACAATCCGGCTTTCATGCAATTCCCTTTCAACATACTCCCTGAAGAGCACCGCATCATGGAGGGACATGTGGATGTTAAACTCGAATTCATCATGAATAAATGACCCTGTTCTTACTGCCCTGCCGGCTGTTCTCTCACCCAGGATGTAATGGAGCCCAAGCTTACCTGTGATGTCATCGATCTCGTCCATCAGCATCATCAGTCTTTCCTGTACAGGTGTCATAATCTTCCCTCCATCCTCTTTTTTATATCAAGATGAAGCATGCCATTTCTGGAGTTCTCATTTACCCAGTCATAATGTCTCATGGCTTCATCCTTGTCGCCAGACATATAAGCGATATCTCCAAGAGCCTTGATACACTCATCATTCTCAGGGTAAAGGCCAAGAAGCGTCTCAGCTTTATCGCGGCAGGCGGATAAATCCCCCGCATTTTTTGCAGTGGCCACGTCAAGCAGGAGGCTTCCCACCTGGATATCCCGGCAATGGGGAGCTATTTTAATACCCTCTCTGATGGATTCTGCTGCCAGATCATAATTCCTGTAAATCAGCTGGGCACGAATCCTGCGGATGGTCAGCACTACATTCCAAAGAGCGGCAATCTTGTCAGTCGGCTTAAATCCATTGACTTCTCTGATGTGGAGAATCTTGGCAATAGAGTAGAAATCATGTCTGCCATAGAGCAGGTTAAAGAGTGCTGCGTAAATCAGGTCATCGTCCAGCTTAAAGTATACCTGCCAGTAGCGGACGGCCTTATCCATCTGTTTCTCATAATAATCGGAAAATAAATCATCAAGGACAGCAAGTCTGGTCTTATCATCGGGCACCAGATAATCAGCTATGTCGAGATGGTTCTGCTCGATTTTCCTTTTTACCTTCAGGACTTCACAGGAACCCATCTTTTCGAAAAAAGCCTTGCGGATTCTGGTCATGCGATACCCTTCCTCAACCTCCAGGTGCTTGAATTTCTGCCTGGCTGCAAGCATTTTATCCTTATCCAGCAGCTGCATGTAGTCATCCACGTAGGCTTTGCAGGGAATCCCGTTATGGGACATATCCTGATGCTTTTTTACATTCTGGGGCAGCATATTAAATGTATCTTCGTAATACACATTCATCAGTTCCACATAGTGACCTGCAATGGGAAGCTTATAGCCCTCAAAATCCGCCATATAGACGGAATCATAATATCTTTTTGGAACAATGGATGGCGGTCCCTGCCTCCGGGCTGAGGCAACCAGGTAAGTATCACAGTCATCATAATGTTTGTGAAAGATTCTCTCCTCCAGCTTTTTCAGCACTGCGTCTTTACCAATTTCTTTTTCCATTTCACAAAACTCACGATAGAGCTGCATTCCCTTCTCTGAACGGTAGCGGGAATGGCGGAAGCTGGAATTACAATACTCATCATAGGCAAAAAAGAGCTCGATGGCTTCCGCCTTCTTTACCGGATCGCCAGGAAGTTCAACCATGTAGAACACATCAATACACTGACCGCAGGCATTCTTCCAGAATTCAAACTTTGGGGAAATCCTGGCAGTTTCGATATCCATGTACCTTCCAAAAACCAGGGGATATTCCCGATCCATGCGGACATCTTTGAAAAGCCGCCTGGAGGGATCCAGTTCCTTTCTGCATGCCTCCACCCACTTATAATAATTATCCTCTGTCATGGTGATATCGATATCATCATCCCAGGGAATAAAGCCTTCATGGCGGATTGCACCAAGGGTCGTTCCGTAATCGATAAAATATTCTATATCATATTTCTTACAAATTGTGTCAATTTCCAGCAGCAGTTTTAACAAATACTCCTGTGTCGATGTCATCTTCCTTCCCCTCTCTCATAAGGATGGTCTTAATCTCGCGGAAAATATTTATGAATCAGCTCCTTGAGAGTTTCAAAGTCATCTTTATAGGTAATCTTCAGATTAATCAGGTTTGTGGAAATCACCTTCATGGGTATCCCGTAGTGGAGAGCGATAGCTCCGGCAGAGGTCATAGAGTTAAGTTCCTCCTCAGATGCTTCCATATAGATGCGATGGAGTTCCCCAAAACGGAAGGCCTCCGGGGAGGCTCCTGATACGATGGTCTCCCTCTTAACCACCCGCTCCAGCATATTGGTCTCCTCGTTCATCTGATACATGGTATCATACTGACGCTGACCCAGGGTTGCTCCTCCGAATTCCTTCACCGCATCTATAATCTGACTGGTTCCCGGCTCGTCCAGATAGGGATGGGTTGCGTCGTGGAGGAGTACCACATCATCTTCCGCCGCAAAATCTTTTATGGCGATCAGACCGTTCTTCACCGATTCTGACCGGCTGCTTCCTCCTGCCACAATCGCGCAGAGCTTGTCTGCCCTGATTTTAATCTTCCATTCCTCGACAAAATCAATCCAGTTCTTATGTGTTACTATCACAATCCGGTCCACATCCTCATATTGATTATAGGCATTGAGGATATAGGCAAAGATTGGCTGACCCTCAATCTCCACAAACTGTTTGGGTATATCCGCGCCGAATCTGGTACCGGACCCGGCCATCATTAACATTGCTATATTCATGAGTATCCTTTCCTATATCATTTGTCTTCTTCCGGATGTCTGCTTCCATGGTCATCCCAGGTGGCCCATCTCTCAAGCCGGTGGGCGACCTGATTATGCTTAGGCGGCAGCTCCATATAATCATGATACTGCATCTCCAGGAAGATATCAGGTCTTTTGGGGACGGATACGGAATGTCCCTCAAAGTCCCCTCTCTGATAGGGCAGCAGATTATTCAGGTCGATCCAGGTATAGGTAGGAACAAAACTTCCCACTACATGCAGTCCCAGTTTCTTCACCTGGTCGTTGTACCTGGTAGCGACATCCAGATAAGCTTGCTGACTTACTTTTAGATCCTTGGACCAGGCTTCCTTAAGAAGCTTGCTCTGTTCGCGTATATATTGCTCTTCCTTTGCATTGCGCGGTTTCACAGGATCATCAGATACCGGATACTGCTTGCGGGCAATCAGATGATGTGCCCTTGCCAATGCCCTTATTTCCTCCACGAATGCCCTGCGTTCTTCCAGGTCATTGGGAAGATAATCAAAGGGGAAGATATCCAGGCAGATTCCCTTATGAAAATCTCTGTGCTCATTATATTCTGTGATGTACTCCGTATCATCCAGGCGGATTTTGCTGAACAGATAGGGGATGTTGGGGTCTGTCTCCCTGGTCTGCAGGAAAAAACGCTCCTTAAGGAGGGGGCCTGCTTCATTGATAAAACGATCATAATCCTCACGGAGCATGGCGCAGTCCACATCATCATCCCATGGGATAAATCCACCATGGCGCATATAGCCAAGCATGGTCCCGCCGCAGATAAAGTAGCCAACCCCCAGTTCCTTACATACCCTGTCGAACTCATCGATAAGCAGCAGATCTGCCTCCTGAATCTTACTTACCTGTCTCTCAAGGTCCGCATCCAGCACCGGCTGCCATATGGAAGTGTCACGGGGACAGCTTATCATGATATCCCGGAAGGGAACCCTCTGAACAGGAAACAGGTCTCTTTCCTGAACAGCCCTGCTTTTATCAAATGCAACCCTCTTATAAGTATGGGTTCGTTCATCATCGTTAAACATGCGGGCAAGATCATTAATCTTTCGGGCTTCCTCTGCAGGAACAGCAGTATCTACATATTCCTGCAGTCTGGCTATCTCCGCCTCATCGGTAATCTTCGCAGCCGCAGCAACAGAGGCAGCAGTGGCTCCTGTCTCATATCTGTCAATCAGAGCCTGATAGGCGGTATTCTTCTCATCGAGTTCGCTCTGGAATCCCTGCATCAGATAAAAATCTTCCGGGAACTTATCAAAGGGAAGTATCCTGATCAGGATACTGGAATATTTCCTTCCTATATCCGTTACATAACATGTTGGCAGGGGATATTTTCCTTCCTTATCCAGGGACTCATGAAGTTCCAGTCCATAATCGGAACCACTCTGCCTCAGGAACTCAAGAAGCCTCTCATAGTCAGTCCGAATCAATCCGACATCCCACATACTGTCCCCCGACTCTGGCATAGCATCATGATAAATCATTGCGCCAGTCAGCAGCTTGGCAATAGCAAAATAGGGAAGTTCCTGATCCTGGCATAGCTGGTCGAGTCTGGCCAGCACCTTCGTTTTCTCTCCGGCTATATACTCTGTATATTCTTCATCCTTGATATTGTGCCAGAAGAAAGCGTTGGCAGGACACATCACAGAGAATCCATGAAAACTGCAATCCTGCACAGGATAAAGTTCTCCGGAAGGGAATCTCTCCACCTTATCAACGATATATGTATATAGTTCCTCCGGCATACCGCCTTTGACTTCGACGCTCTGACGAAGCCGCTGATTGCTGACAAACTGTTTGCTGCTATCCGGTTTTGACTTCGGAGGTTTATCCCATATACGTCCTTTTTCATAGAGGATCAGTTCATCCAGGGTCTCCTCAGCTTCCGTCACCTGGCTTAACAATGTACGACTGACCTCATAATCCTCCGGCACTGCATCAAGGGGAAGAATATAAAGCATATAGTACAACTCTCCAGGAATTTTCTTTATATACTCTTCCTTCACGACACCTGCCATATGATCTCGGATAAAAGGAAATTCATTCACTGCATCCTTCACCAGAAGACCCTTGTTTTTTTCCGGGTCATAAAGCAGAGACATAACCTGCTCGTAATCTCTTCTCAGCATGCCGACATACCACTGCTGGGTGATAAGGCCCTCCCAGTTATCATCATGATGGGCACAGGCCAAGGCAAGGTCTTCCATGGCCACGTAAGTCAGACCATGCTCTCTGCAGAGGGCGTCAAAAACCCGCAAGGTTTCAAAGCGCCCCTCAGCCGCCTTCTTATCTTCCTCCTCCCGGGGCAGCGGCATAAATTCATCCGGAAAGGCAGGAACCATCAGTTTAGTTCCAAGAAAGTCTTTATCCGTGATTGGACTGATTTCCTCCCAGCTATGGGCAGGATAATTCAGAATCTCCACCCTGCCTGCAATGGAAGATTCTCCCTGCCTGCTGTAGGTTCTGAGTAATTGTTCATATTTTCTTTTCTGTGTACGAAGGGGCAGGATAATCGTGGGAAGTAAAGAAAGGGTTTTGAGCTTGTCTGCCATCCCGGGCCCCTGATTATTCCGGTAATCGATATAGCGCATTGACAGGGCGCGGTAAGCCCTGGTGGCATCTGCAACCCTTTTCATAAAGGACTGGCGCTCCACTTCATCATCAGGCAGAAAATCATAGGGTTCTATCCTGATCTGAATATCATACTCCAGTTTCCCTGATTTATCCTTATAAATAAACTTTTTTACAATGGTGGTATTCAGTCTGTGTATATGACCAGTGAGGGCATAAGGCAAGGTCAGTCTGATTCCAAGCTCCTTCCCCTCTTTCTGCAGTCTTTTAATAAAGAGGTCATAGTCCCTCCGCATCATGGCAATATAGTACTGATTTGACTCCGGCCAGGTATCCTCCCCATAAATACACCATGTCAGAAGCCTGCCCATGGCAAAATACCGAAGGCCATCCTTCCTGCAGATGTCATTGATGATTGTTATAAACTCAGAGACAGCCTTACCCTTATACTTTACCGCTCTTTTTACACTCTCCTCGATTACCTTCATCGCTTCCGCGTTCGGCTTGTTATCGTTCTTAATCTGTTCTTTATTATTCGCCATAGTCCCTTCCTACCGGCATCTAAGCCGGGTCTGGCAATCCAGTCCCTGCTTATCCGACAAACACACTGCTGATCATATAGTTATATTTTGTAGCATAGTTATAATCTTCGATTCGTTCCACAACATTATCTTTTGCCAGATCTCTGGCCTTTTTGGAAAGGATGCCATCCCTGACCTTGATATACTGCTGGGGCATATATTGATGGAGCAGACCCAGAGGAATATGGACATTATCCAGGTTGGCAAACAGCTTTCTGATGGCTGCCTGAACATCCGGATGTGGGTAGTAATAACGGCTTCTGTCTGAAAGACTGTACCTTCTCTTTAAAGCCTTCTCCTCCTCTGTCCCCTTGTAGTAAATCTCCCAATTAGCAGGATTTTCCATCATAACCTTATCCCATACTGCCGGCAGGTTGGCCCTGTCCGCCTCAGGAATCAACTCCTCCTCGATATGACTTAAGGCATATAAACCCTCTCTTGCAGCAAATGTAAGGGCCGGCCCAACCTTCAGGATGGCAACGCCATCCTCCACCATTTCCTTAAGCTGCTTGGGAGACTGGTAGTCCGTGGAGTGTCCCTCAAGGACAATACCGGGATACTGGGCGATGGCCTCACTCAGTTCCACCGTCTCTGTCCGATTATAGCGCACCAGGTTCTCATCGCCAAACTCCACACCCGGCTGAACCACAACACCTACTATGGAATCAAAGGCATAGCCCAGATGAAGCTTTTCGAATTCCTCTCTGTAGGTACGGATAGTCTCATGCAGGTCTTCCGGCTTGGTGATAGCTACCTGGTCCTCCTTCTCCTGCTCGCCGCCCGGGATGGGAACCTCGCTGCCGATGATATAGGAAGGCCGCATCTCCGACGGATTCTTTTTCAGCATCTCCTGGTAGGCATCCTCACATACCCGGTAGAGCCGGGCCCCTCTTCTGGCTATGGTCCGGGTAGAAAGAATCTCTGTCTCCGAGTCATCTCCCAATCTCATGCTGGTATCCAGATGAATCTTCTTATAACCGGCAAGGACAAAGGCTCTTACCAGGTCCTCCGCCTTCTTCATGGCAGACTCCTCCGGTTCCTGGAACCAGGGGAGGGGGCCTAAGTGGTCACCGCCCAGGATGATGTGGTCTTTCGGGAAACCTACCCGGTCCGCAAGCTCATAGACCATCTCCTTATAGTCCTCCGGCTGCATCCCTGTGTAGCCGCCGAACTGGTTTACCTGGTTGGATGTTGCCTCAATAAGGACATCGTCACCGAACCGCTTGCCCTGCTCTAAAGCTGCCTCAAGAACCAGGTCATTGGAGGTACAGTAGGAGGGCATCCCGCAGTGTATCCCCATATTTCTCTTGAATATCATATCATGCATTGCATCACGTTTCATAATATCTGAGTCTCCTTTATATTATTAGCTCCGGCTGTCAATCAGAATCTTTCCTCCTACACGACCGGGGGTCTTGAACATCTCAAATGCCTCATCTATCCTGCTTAAGGGAATCCTGGCCCCAATCATTTCTTCGGGGAAGAGCAGGTCCCCTTTCTTGAAGTGATAGGCCGTAAGATCCCACTCCTCTCCCGGGAAGGGAGCACTGTAGGACATCCAGGAACCAGTAAGAAAGAACTCCTTCCGGTTAATCAGCTCCCATTCAGAGACCGTGAAGCTCATAGCCTGCTTTGGAGTTCCAATCATACAGATGGTGGCCTTATTGGCCGCCAGCTTAAAGGAATCCTTCATCACTTCTTCATTGCCGGTGGCATCAAATATGTAATCAAAACCCCTTCCGCCTGTAATCTCCATGGCCTGCTCATAATAATCCTCATCCAGAGTACTCACCGTGTGGTCAGCCCCAAGCTTCTTTGCAGTCTGAAGCTTGCCCCTGGACCGGTTGATGGCAGTAAGATCTGACGCCCCGAAAATCCTGGCCCACTGCAGGGTTAACAGGCCGATGGTTCCGGTCCCCACGATGGCTACACGCCTACCCCCTGAATAGTGAGCTACCCGGAGGGCATGGAGAGCCACGGCAGCTGGTTCAAACAGCGCCCCCTGCTCAAAAGTCACTTCATCGGCAAAGGGAAATACATTGGTCTCAGGAACCACAACATATTCGGCAAAACTTCCAAACTGCCTGGAGCCGATGAAGCTGTAATGCTTGCATAGAGAATAATTTCCTCTGCTGCAATCCTCACACTCCATACAGGGAACCAGAGGTACCCCGGCAACCCTGTCACCGACACTGACTCGGGTTACGCCCTCGCCTACATCGAAAATGACACCGGAAAACTCATGTCCCAGCACCATGGGGAAGAAATGGCAGGCAGTCCCGTTGACTCTCGGCACGTCAGATCCACATATCCCTGTGTACTGAACCTTAACCTTGACCTGTCCCTTCCCAGGTACAGGATCTTCTATCTGCTCATATCTTATATCATTCTGTGCATGTACAACACCTGCAAACATGGTACCTCCTTACGACGCATGTTTGTGGAAAACAATTATCATCTGATACCTGATGTGGCCATAAGTCTATGCTCTTATTAAAAAAGCTGTACTCACGTACAGCCCTATGATAATCTCAAACACGCGCTCTGAATAATCTTATAATTGCATGTTTATTATACCATTATTTAGTCTAAAGTCAAACAGATATATGGGCAGGCCATCGCTGAAAAACCGACATCTGCATAATACCGAAAGCATCTTTATCGTCTGAAACCCGGCTTGAGGGCAGGCCATCGCTGGTCTTTCTCAGACATATTAAGGCACTTTCCATCCAAGGTATAGCCTTCAGCAGAAGCAGAACCAGGATACTGACCCACAACGCCCGGCCATTCGATAGCCAATTCCGGGTCATTCCAGGCCATCCCACCCTCATCATCCGGATGATAAAAATCATCACATTTGTAGCAGAACTCTGCCTCATCAGACAGCACCAGAAATCCATGGGCAAAACCCCGGGGAATCAGGAACTGCTTTCGGTTTTCTGCTGAGAGGAGGGCTCCATAATGCTTTCCGTAAGTCGGAGACCCAGCTCTTAGGTCCACCGCCACATCATAGACTTCTCCCCTGATCACTCTCACGAGCTTAGTCTGGGGATAGTTAATCTGATAATGGAGACCTCTTAAGACCCCTTTTTTGCTCATGGACTGATTATCCTGGACAAAAGTGATATCAATCCCGGCCTCTTCCAGATCCCTCCTGGAATAAATCTCCATGAAATAACCTCGGTTATCGCCATGAACCTTAGGAGTAATCTCACAGAGTCCCTCGATGCCTCCAACATTTTTTTCAACATTAATCTGACCCATTATAAGTCTGCCTCCTTAAGGTATCTGGCCACCGCATCCTGCCAAGCAGGCAGAGGGGTAAAGCCTTTTTCTATTAATTTGGACTTGTCCAGCCGGGAATTAAAGGGTCTGGCTGCTTTTGACAGACCATATTCCTCCGTTGTTACCGGAATAACTTCTGTGGACAATCCAT
>JAFUDC010000010.1 GCA_017459345.1 Eubacterium sp. | reverse complement strand
CTGACCCTGACCAAACATGAGGTCTGGCTGTGCGTGGGTCTTTCCGTCATTGTTGTCCTGTTCTTTATCCTCTTCTATCACAGGATATTTGACGTCACATTTGATGAGAGCTTCGCCCGGGCTGTGGGAACCAGGGTGGACAGCTATAATCTGATGATTGCTGTGATCATCGCTGTAATCATCGTCCTTGCCATGAACCTGGTCGGATCACTCCTGATTTCCGCCCTGATCATATTCCCGGCCCTATCCGCCATGAGAATATTCAAAAGCTTTTTCTCCGTCACCATATGCTCTGCATGTATCTCGGTACTCTGTGCCGCCCTCGGAATCCTGATTTCCATCCTTGCAGGAACCCCGGTGGGTTCCACCATCGTCGCCGCAGATGCCGCCGCATTTATCTTATGTACACTGATCGGGTCTATATCCTAGGTAATTGCGAAACTCATGTCTGACTCGAAAAATGATTCCTAAAGCTGCAGGTTTTCTGAAAGGAGTTTTAACATGAACCTGAGTTTGATGCTCACCGAACAAATCCTTATCATGGCCGTCTTGATGCTCTTTGGCTATCTAAGCGTCCGTTTCCATGTATTAAAAGGAGAAGACAGCCGGGTCATTTCCTCCATGGTTTTATATGTCATCAGCCCAGCCATGGTTTTTGACTCCTTTCTCATCTCCTTTTCCATGGAGAAATTGCTGGGTTTCCTCCTGGCACTTGGAGCCTCCACACTCATGCATATATTATTTCTGATATTTACCCGGCTGCTGGGTAGATTCTATCCCATGAACAGCGTGGAAAAGGCATCCATCGTCTATTCCAACTGCGGCAACCTCCTGGTTCCCATGATCGGAGCCATCCTGGGCAGAGAGTATGTGCTCTACTGCTGTGCCTTCATGAGTGTTCAGGGAATCGTGCTATGGACGCATGGCGCCTATATTCTAGGGGGGAGAGATGCGGTAAGCCTGAAAAAATTCTTTCTAAATCCCAACATCATCGCCATGTTTCTTGGATTACTCTTTTTCTTTACCGGCCTCCGCCTGCCTGCTATTCCCGGATCTGCCATAGAAAAAACCGGGGCCTGTATCGCCCCGGTCTCCATGTTCATTATCGGAATGCTGATCGCCTCAGCAGATCTGAAGGCGATATTTACAAAGGGAAGATCCTGGATCATCTGCGCGGTAAGGCTCATCGTGATACCGCTGCTGACCATCCTCATGCTTTTCCTGCTTCATATTCCTTCCCTCATAAAGGAAGGACCCAGTATTCTCTATGTATCCTTCCTGGCCTCCGCTGCCCCTGTGGCAGTCAATGTCACCCAGCTTGCCAATCTCTACGGCGAGGACTCGGTACTGGCCAGCAGCATCAATATCATGAGTGTCTTCCTCTGCATAATCACCATGCCCCTGATGACCATGGTATATCAGCTGCTATTCCTGTGAGGCAATTAGAGCAGATGTGCCCTCAGTTCCTCTCCGGACAAGGGACTTAAGTAGGCCGGTGCAATGTCAAATACGGTCTTGCAGCCAACCTGACCCTCCTGGTGAAGTCTGTAAATGGCCCTTGCGTAGGCAAGAAGCACAGATGAGGTAAACTCAGGATTGGAATCCAGCTTAAGAGAGTACTCGATCACATGCTTGTGCTCCTTATTGATGCCGGTCACGCCGGTTCTGAATACGAAGCCGCCGTGAGGTATCCCGCTGTGGTTTGCCTTAAGCTCTTCCTCCGAGATAAAATGTACCGTGGTATCATAGTCAGAGAAGTAGTTTGGCATATTCTTGATGGTTTCCTCGATCTTTGCAAGATCTGCTCCCTCTTCCGCAACTACAAAGCACTCTCTGGTGTGCTTCTGTCTGGTGGAAAGCTCGGGATTGCTTCCGCTTCTGACTGCCTCCAAGGCACTGTCCACGGGTATGGTGTACTGCTTGCCGTCCTTTACTCCCTCAACCCGGCGGATGGCATCAGAATGCCCCTGGCTGACACCCTTGCCCCAGAATGTATAGTCATTGCCCTCCGGGAGGATGGCATTGGCATAAAGGCGGTTTAATGAGAACATACCCGGATCCCAGCCGCAGGAAATCAGAGCCACATGACCATTCTCCTTTGCCGATGCATCTACGTTGGCAAAGTGCTGCGGGATGTTTGCATGGGTGTCAAAGCTGTCAATGACATTAAAATACTTTGCATACTCCGGTGACTGAACCGGGAGGTCCGTGGCACTGCCGCCGCAGATAACCAGGACATCGATTTCATCCTTGTGATCTAAAACTGTATCCACATGATAAACCGGAACTCCCTCTGTGAGAATCTTCACACTTTCAGGATCTCTCCTGGTAAAAACTGCTGCAAGTTCCATGTCATCGTTCTGGCGGATACCGGATTCAATTCCCCGGCCCAGATTACCATAACCTAATATTCCTATCTTCATCTTTATACTCCTCTTATAACGTACGTTATAGTTCTGACTTATATCGTCGGATGCGCGATTTTGTACCTCTCTTGCTTCGCAGTCGAGACAAAATCAGGCTCCTCTTATAGCGTGAACTTTTTTCTGACAATACTTCCATACCAGCATAGCTGGCAGCTCTTCTCTACAGATTCCTGAATCTGCTTAAAAATTCCCTGGTTCTCTCCTTTTTAGGATGTCCGAATATCTCCTCACTGCTTCCCTCTTCCTCGATAACTCCGTCAGCCATAAATACCACATGGCTGGATACATCTCTGGCAAAGGCCATCTCGTGGGTCACAATCAGCATGGTCATCCCCTCCTCCGCCAGGGTAGTCATGACATTTAATACCTCTCCGACCATCTGGGGATCCAGAGCAGATGTGGGCTCATCAAAGAGCAGGATCTCCGGCTCCATGGCCAGGGCTCTGGCTATGGCAACCCGCTGCTGCTGACCGCCGGAAAGCTGTCTGGGCTTGGCATTGATAAACTGCTCCATCCCCACCTTGGTCAGGAAAGTCATGGCAAGCTCTTTGGCTTCTTCCTTCTTCATGGACTTGACCTTGATGGGACCCACCATACAGTTATCCAGAACCGTCATATTGGAAAAGAGATTGAAGCTCTGG
>JAFUDC010000095.1 GCA_017459345.1 Eubacterium sp. | reverse complement strand
GCTGTTACATTGGCAAAATCTCATGGCTTCAGCTGCCTGAAGGCTTCGAAAAAGTTAATCGCGTGAATAAGTCCCACGGATTGCTTCGCTGCTAAAGCAGCTCCCGCAATCCGCCACAGTATCTCGATTCCGTGCTATTCGCACTACATCTCGATACTGTTTGTCGTGCGCAATGTCTGAGCAGTCTTGCATGCAAGCATGCCGCCTTGCTCAGCCGCTGCGCACTGGACTTATTCACTTAAATAGTTATTCCCCAATCCCCTTATAAAAATAGAACATATATCCATAGAGGGCATTCCCCTCAAGCTCCGAGGCGTCAACCCAGTCACCGTAAGGGCTGGTCCCTCTCCGGGGAAGATAGTGGGAGTCCAGCATCAGGTACTTGTCGGACTTGCTCTTGTAATCGGCTATGGTGATATAATGGCCGGGTACATGGGCGATAACCACATCCCCCTTCTTCAGCTTTTTCTTAATCTCGTCAACAGATCCGCTGGCTCCATCATAGGAAAATCCGTAGCGGTATCCATATTTTTCAGCAAATGCATGGAAGAATTCGCTGTCCGTCCCCTTATCTTCGATGCGAAAATCTTTCTTAACAGCGTAGTCGGCCAGGATATGCGGGTCAACATAGTTCCCTGTCAGAGTATAGATGGCGTTCAGTGTGGAAAATATGCCGCAGCCTGAAGTACAGAAGTTGTTGGATTCGGGGTCCTCATTTTCTCCTCTGCCATAGTAGTCCTTAGCCCACTCCGGATCAAATTGGGCAAATACCCTCATATCATTGCTCTCCAGCACTTTTCCTCCGGTCCGGATTACCCTCCACCGCATATCCGTATCATGATTAAATTCCAGCAGTCCATCTTCGGTGACTCCCACAAAACGGTTGGTTGAGGCATCCCGGATCCCGAAATAATCATCTTGTCTTGTCAGGGTAAAGAGACCAGCGTGGCGCCAGTCACCCCAGCGGTCCAGGGCATTTTTTTTGCTAAAGAGCGGGTCAGGGAGCAGATATTCCCCGGTATCCGTCCGGAAGATATAGTAGGTCCCATCTCCGGCAAATGACAGGGATATGGGAAAAGATGCTTCATTAAAATCTGCCGGAAGCCAGGCAGAATCAAAAAGTGACATGGAGAGAGCCGGAAGCCAGGCAGAATCAGATAGTGACATGGAAAAAGCCGTGCGCGGGCGGTAGCTGAACTGGTATATTCCATCTGCCAGAATCTGTTTTTCCCGTCCGTCATAAATCAGGCAATTCCAGTTAAAGTCATCTTTAGTGATCCAGCCGGACTTGTCCTCCCCATTGATCCTATATTCGATGATGCGCCAGGATTCAGTGCTTTCTACTACCTTAATGCCGGTGTAGGCGGGGATATTGTCGATCAGTTCTCCGTCATTATCATAATAAACAGGAAGATCATTCCTGACTAATGCATAGATTTCTTCGGTCTGTCTCTGATAGCCATGCTTAAAGGCATATAGATCCCTGTGAAATACTGCTATACAGAAAATAATAGCTATCAGCAGCAATATTTTTTTCTTCAAAATATTTCCTCCAACTAATACCACCTGGTCCTGACTCTAGTAACATTTAATCTGAGATGCTTATCCCCTCAGGAAAAAGTAGCATTCAATCATAGACACTTATCCCTTTAGGAGAAGGGAACGAAAATCGGATACTGGTGTACAGATTTTACTTCAGATTTCCGGCCAGGCCATCCTTACATACTGCCAGAAATTCCCGGAGCATGTTATTGGGCAGAAAACGCGGGTTGGAACCGGCGGCAATCCCGCTGATATGCCGGATTCCCACACCTTTAGCCAGGTGGATGGCTCTGAACAGGTGAAAATTATTGGTCACGATTCCGATATGATCATGATCCGGGTCGATAAGCTTACTGGAATAGATGAGGTTCTGCCTGGTGTTGAGAGACTGGTCTTCCAGAAGGAGCCGGGAAGGCTCAATCCCATTCCGGATGAGATAATCTCTCATCACCGATGCCTCACTGGCGGGTTCATTCTTCCCCTGGCCTCCGGACAGGATGCAAATGGTGCCGGGATGCCCTTCCAGGTACTCTTTGGCAGCCAGGAGACGGTACAATAATACCGGTTTTGGCCCGTCCCTGGTTACAAAAGCTCCAAGTACGATAATATAATCAAGATCTTCCTCCGGTCTGCTGCGAAACTCCGAGATGATCAAACCTTCAACCAGCAGGAAGAGAATCAGCAGACAGGCAAGACAGCCCAGAAAGATTCTCCGGATGATGACAGGAAGAAGCTGCCACAGACCCATCCGGGCAGATATCCCAAGCAATAATGCCAAAACACCCAGCCCATACCATATCATAAAAAATGTTGTCCCGGTCCCGGCAGCCATAATCGTGATGCCGTAGACGATACACAGGGCTGAAATCAGATAATACAATACAGCCAGCATTGTTTTCACCTTCCTGTTCCTTCTTTAATCTTAAGTCAGACTCAATTACTTTATCACATTTTCAGCAAATATGCTACAGTCCCTTACTCTTTCCTTCATTATGAAACTCTTTCCTTCATTATGAAGCGGAGTCATATTGCACTTTATGCATCACAAATGTTACATAATAGTCACTGCCCACATTTGCTTGCTTTATATGTAAAAATACTTTATAATTTAGGTAAATTCTTTGTAAAAAAGAGACGAAGGATACAGAGTCACTGCACGAAGGAGGATCTTACAAGTGTACACAAATATGGTGAATTATCTGCATGAGTTTAACTTTGTGACTGTCCTGCTGCGTCTTGTCCTGGCTTTGCTGGCCGGAGGGATGATAGGCTATGGACGGGCCAAGAAGAAAAGGGCAGCGGGTTTCAGAACCTATATGCTGGCCAGCGTCGGTGCAGCCCTGGCCATCATGCTTTCCATGTATGAGTATAAGATGATGCAGGGGGCATGGGCACCTATCGTGGCACAGGTTGGAGAGAAATTTGACGCTTCAAGGTATGCGGCCCAGGTTATCAGCGGCATTGGTTTCCTCGGTGCCGGGACCATCATTGCCACGGCCCATTCCCAGGTTTCCGGTCTGTCTTCGGCAGCGGGTATGCTGGTTTGTGTGGCGGTGGGTATGACTGCAGGCTGCGGCTTTTATTCCTGCCTGATCGTTGGAGTTATTTGCACGGTTTTTGTGCTGGATGTCATGTCCCCCATCGAGACCGCCTACAAGAGAAGGATCCGCAATATTACCCTGGTAGTGGAATTTGACAAGATGGAAGATATCCAGACCATTGTGCATCTGATCACTGATAAGCATGTCAAGATTTTCGATATCGATGTGGAGAGGACGGAATTTGACGGCAAGGATTATCCCAGTGCCGTATTTACCCTCAAGCTTGACCGGGATAATACTTCCCATTCGGACATGCTTTCGTCCCTGGCAGAGCTTGTCTGCATCCGGTCAGTCCACGAACTGATTGCCTGATGCCTCTGCCTGAAATAGATTTGCCAGTTGAGTCAATAAGACTCGCAGATGGATTGTCAGTTGATTGCATTATCAACAATTCTAAGATAAATGTTTGGAGGAAATACAATGCTTACCCTATTCGACGGAATCCGCTCAGTCACATCCTTTTCTGTCTGCATCCGCATGCTGCTGGCCTTGTTATGCGGCGGCGTGGTCGGGATGGAGCGCTCCTTTAAAAACCGGCCCGCGGGCATGAGAACCCACATGCTGGTCTGCATCGGAGCAACCATCGCCTCGGTGACCGGTCTCTTTCTCTATCTTGATCTCCAGTATCCCACAGACCTTTCCAGGATCGGAGCTCAGGTTGTCGCCGGATTATCCTTTATCGGTGCCGGTACAATCATTGTAACCAGGAAGAATACCATCAAGGGCCTTACCACAGCTGCGGGATTATGGGCTACCGGTATCATCGGGCTGGCAATCGGAGCCGGCTTCTATGAAGGTGCTATTATCGCTACATTTCTTATCCTGCTTGCCGAGACCTGGTTTGCCGAAATCGGAAAAAACATTACCCACATCACTGAGCTGAATATTAATGTCATTTATGATAAAAAGGAGTCTCTGGATAATGTTATGCGCTATTGTAAAGACAACCGCCTGGCCATTAACAATCTGGAGGTGAATGCTGATGGCGCTGAATCGGAGGAGCCTACCCAGTATCAGGCAAGAATTGCCATGAGCGCCATCCATAATATACACCGTGATAAGATACTTTTACATATCAGGACTATGGATGGAATCCGGTTTGTGGAGGCGGATGAGTAAATTCTGAGAAAGCAGACAGGGATGAAAGATGAAGATTTTAGCACTCAACTGTTGACATGGCTAATAATTTTAGTGTATGATAGAATCAGATACATAACAGTCAGCAAACTCTTAATTTCCATGATAAGGAAGTGATAGTATGTTTTTTTGGAAGATAGATGATGAGACTATCCGCTGCCTGATCAACAGGCAGGAGATAGACAGTATGGGTTATGATCTGGATACATTGAGTGTGGATGCAGGCCAGATGGAGGACTTTCTTGAGGCTATTGTTCAGAGCTCAAGAGAGTATATTGACTGGGATACGGACAACGGGATTCAGAATTACATGGCAAGAGCCCTGCCTGCAGACCAGTTCCTGATTACCATCAGCTGTACCTTCCAGGATGAGATCATCGACCGCAACTTAGAGCAGATTCAGCATATGACCGATGCCCTGGCGGCCAGGGTGACCAGGGAGCGTCTTGAAGGGATTGCATCCTTGAGCGGTGATGAGAAGGAGAAGGCTTTCATGGACCTGGCCAAGGACCTGCATGCAGTTTGCAGCGGCAATATTCCGGAGGAAGAGACCGAGGAGCAGGTTGTTGAGGATTCCCGACAGGCTCCTTCAGGCGGCAATTCCACCGCTGATTCCACAGGGTCAGATAGTAAGCCCGGTGAGACCCTTCCAGACCGAAAGCTGACCTTTGGGAGTATGGAAGACCTGATTACATTTGCCGGTATGCTGAACAGCCGGATGCATTACAGGTCCACCCTCTACCGTCTGGAAGACCAGTATGAGCTGCTGGTTTCCTTTGATTTGTGTGAGAAGGATGCCGATGCGGTGGCCTTTGTTCTTGCCGCCGAGGAGTACGGCGCACATTGCCAGCCGGTTCATTATGACCGCAGCTATATGCTGGAGCATGGGACCTGCATCCTCCGTGAGAATGCCATTTCCATGCTTGCATCCCTGTGATGGCCTGCAATGGAGGATGGTTTGACGGGGGCTGCATAAGATGTAGCTTGTGACTCCAGCAGATGAATTATAACTTGATATTATTAAAAAAAACATTGCCCGGCGTATTTTTTATTCGCCGGGTTATTTATTTCAGTTTTGGCTCTGACTCTCATTTCTTCAGAGGAAAGAGATGAGGTTCCGGGTAGTTACTGAAAATGTATTTTTCCAGACGCCAGATAGTTACTTTTTGATTGGATTATGATATGATACACAGAGTGAAAGGTAAAAAAAGAAAGGATCAGATAAATGGAATTAGCAGATGTCAGAAAGAATATAGACCAGGTGGATGGGGAGATCCGCCGGCTTTTTATCGAGCGGATGAGCCTGGCTGACCAGGTGGCCTGCATCAAGGCAAAGACGGAAGATGTGATCAATAAGCCGGACCGGGAGCAGGCAATCATTGCAAAGCAGACGGAAGGGATGGATCCAAAGCTGCTCAGGGAGTACACCGCGCTGATCAAGCGGATCATGGAAGTGAGCCGCAAGTACCAGTATGGCAGGACCATGGAGCTTAGAGACTGCTTCCCCTTTGACTATGTCAGAGAGGAGAAGCCGGTGGAGAGGCTGGCCGTGGTCAAGGAAGAGCTCTATGTATGCAAGGGGCGGTCATGGGATGATGTGCTGCTCCTTGACAGCTATGATGAGATCGGTGACTGTATTGACCGGGGAGAGGCGGATGCCGGAATGGGAATCATTGAGACCGTGGGCATCGGTGTCTCCGATGAACTTCATGGCCTTCTGGTGGATCATGACCTCTACATCCGTGACTGTCTGATCCGGGAGGATAGAGGTGTCCGCAGCAAGGTCGTTACATTTTCAAAGGACCTGATTGCCCTCCCGGACCATAACCGGATCAAGCTGATGTTTGAGTGTCCAAACCGCAGCGGCAGCCTGTCCAGCATCCTGTCCATGGTTTCCGACTACGGGGTCAATCTCACGGAGATTCACTCCAGGCCTTTCCTGAGCGGAGAGGAGTGGAACTACATGTTCTTTCTGGAGCTATCTGCCAATATCGATGAGAAGGAGATCAGAGCCCTGCTGTTTCAGCTGTCCCAGGAGACTGCCCGCCTGAAGGTGCTGGGCAGCTACCTTTGTGAAGGAGATTTTTGATGGATATACCTAAGGAATTTATCGATGAGCCGGGATTTGACCGGGAGCAATATGACGAATATATCAAAAGGATCCACTATGAAGACAGGGATGTGATCATGTACGAGGACATGCTGCGTTTCCTGTGGTCCTATATCATTGGTGATTTAAAGAGTGCCAATGCCGGGTTGGAAAATGTCTCCAGATCCTCCGGGAGAGAAGAGACCTGCCCTGGGATGATTGGGAACCGGGAGACCTGGCCTGGGATGATTGAGGACCGGGAAGGCCTGCTTGAGGAGTACAGCCACTGGAATCTTCAGATGATCGACAAGTGCTTTCACGGAAGACCCCATGATAAGCCCTACGTGCAGATAAGAAGGGCCTATCAGTCCATCATCCACCTGCTGGATGGAGACCTCTCTGAAGGTCTTAGGCAGCTTTCCCTGATAGGACAGAAAGCATTTGATCAGGATGGAAGACCCGGCCGGGTTCACATGACCAAGGAGGGGAAGGTATACCAGCCGGTTTCCAGGCTCTTTCTGATTTATAATTATGCCAAGGTTCTGGCCCGAAAGGCACCGGACCGCCTTGCCCCATTTAAGGAGGACTACCCCTTCGCCTTCCGGCAGTTTGATGATGGGAGGCATGACATCCATGATTTCTTTCTCCATGATCAGATGGTTAACGGTAAAGATCTGATTTTCTATCCGGAATATGAGCGGGTATACAAGGTTCCCGGGGGAGACAGGGAGTTTTATCTGTATTTTGACAGGGAACATGGGATTCCCATAGAGAGGATCATGGGAAATTCTGATAAAACTGCGGATGAGGTAACTGCAGATCAGGTATAGGAAACCGGAGCAGATCTGTGCAGATGAACATGAATTGTTTATAAAGCATTCACAGTTTATTCATAAGAAGACCGTATAATTATGACGAGAATACTTGGATGTGAATAATCTTTATCAGATTTTGATTGATATTTGTAATTATGATGACATAGGGGGACATATATGGAAAAATTAAAGATATTAGTTGTGGATGACGAGAGCAGGATGCGCAAGCTTGTCAAGGATTTCTTAAAGAAGAAGGGCTATGATGTGATAGAGGCGGCAGATGGCGAGGAAGCACTGGATTGTTTCTTCGAGGATAAGAGCATCAGTCTGGTGATCTGCGATGTCATGATGCCCAAGATCGACGGCTTTGAGGTGGTGAAAGAAATCCGCCAGTACTCCGAGGTGCCCATCATCATGCTGACAGCCAAGGGTGATGAGAGCGACGAGCTGAACGGCTTTGACCTGGGTGTGGATGAGTACATATCCAAACCCTTCAGCCCCAAGATTCTGGTGGCCCGGGTGGAGGCAATCCTGCGGAGAAGCAACTCCCTGGCATCCGGGGAACTGCTTGAGGCCGGCGGCATTCAGATGGATATTGCGGCCCATGAGGTCAAGATTGACGGCAAGCCGGTCAATTTAAGCTTTAAGGAATTTGAGCTCTTAAGCTATTTTGTCATGAATCAGGGGGTTGCCCTGTCCAGGGAGAAGATCCTCAACAATGTGTGGAATTACGACTATTTCGGGGATGCCCGGACCATAGATACCCATGTCAAGAAGCTCAGGAACAAGCTGGGCGATAAGGGAGAGTATATCAAGACCATCTGGGGCATGGGCTACAAGTTTGAGGCAGACGCTTAGTAATATGATTCGGAATCATCTTGGTGATTCCGAGTAAGATCCGGTAAGCCTTATGTAAAGTAAGTGAGATAGATTGTAAGATTCGTGGATGGAAAATGTCATGAAATATTCGCTGCGTTTGAAGCTGACATCGATTCTGATCATCATCGTCAGCTGCGTTATATTTATCACCTGGTTTTTGAATATGGCCTTCGCGGAGCAGTATTATGAGCTCTCCGAGAAGAAGAATGTGATTCAGACTTATCGCAGGATTGACCAGCTGCTTTATAAGGAATCGGAGAAGACTGAATCAGAAGCTGATGAGGAAGATGACTCTGACGAAAGCTCCTCTTATCAGTCATCAGATGAGTCGGGAGATGAAACTCTCAACGAGGACCTGGTGGAGATGTGCAACCGGGCTGATATCCGCATGATGATCACCGAGCCGGATAATGATGAGCTTACCCAGAAGGTGATCTATACCAACCTGATTCTGGACTCTTCCACCTACCACGAGCTTCTCTGGTATCTGCAGATGCTGCAGACCCGGTTTGCCTTTGAGCGGAATTTCAGCAGGAAGGGGAGCCAGATTCTGGATCAGTTTTCCCTATTTGACGGAGGGGATAACACCTGGTCCACCCTGGTTAATGAGGGATATATTATCCGCATGATGCGGAATCTGAACGACGGTCATAACGGGATTTATCTGTTCGGATACACGAAAGATAAACATTTTGTGGGCATGATGGTTCCCATGGAGAACATCAAGACCAGTGCGGCCATCAGCAGCCGTTTCTTCGCCTACATTGGTCTGGTAGGTATTCTTTTCGGCAGTATCGCCATCTTCATCGTATCCACCAGGTTTACAAAGCCCATCCGGCAGATGGCCGGTGTTGCCGACCGGATGAGTCAGCTGGATTTTGATGCCAAGATTGATATCGATACCGAAGATGAACTGGAGCTTTTAGGCCGGTCCATGAACACTCTGTCTAAGACCCTGGAGTCCACCATCGCAGACCTCAAGTCTGACAACCTGGAGCTTCAGAATGATATAGAGAAGAAGGAACAGATCGACGAGATGCGCAAGGAATTCCTCTCCCATGTCAGTCATGAGCTTAAGACTCCCATCGCCCTGATCCAGGGCTATGCCGAGGGCCTTTCCGAGAATATCATGGACGACGAGGAAAGTAAGGAGTTTTACTGCGAGGTTATTGCCGACGAGGCGAAAAAGATGAATACCATGGTCCAGAAGCTGCTGACCTTGAACCAGATTGAGTTCGGCAACACCCAGCTGGATTTTCAGCGGTTTGATATCTGCCAGCTGATCCGCAACAAGATCCAGTCCTCCCAGATTCTGATCCAGAAGAACCGGAACAGGGTGATTTTCCAGGAGGAAGATCCCATCTATGTCTGGGCCGATGAGTTCATGATTGAGGAGGTATTCAGCAATTACTTCTCCAATGCCCTCCATCATGTGACTCCGGGCGGAGATATCCGGATCTGGATAGAGAGAGTGGGAGAGGATGTCAGGATCCATGTCTTCAACCAGGGCCGGCAGATTCCGGAGGAAGACCTTGAGAAGCTCTGGATCAAGTTCTACAAGGTGGACAAGGCCCGTACTAGAGAGTATGGAGGCAGCGGAATCGGCCTGTCCATCGTGGCAGCAACCATGAACGCCCACGGAAAGGGCTTTGGAGTCAACAATGTGGAAGACGGTGTTGATTTCTATTTTGATTTGGATTGCAAAGCAGGAGAACAGCAAGATCGGGCACCAGACAGCATTAGTCAACGATAAATATGAGTTTAAAGAGGGACAATAAAAAAGATCCACAGTCTTATTAAACGGGCTGTGGATCTTTTGCCATAGGTCATATACATAATTATGAATTATTCGTAGAGAGGGAAGCTGCCTGTCTCGTCTTCATTGAATACATAGTAAACAGCATTCTCTTCAGGCTTAACATAAAGGTCTAACTGAGCCAGGTCTTTCACCTTTCTGTTCTTGCCGCCTTCATCTACCCAGATCTTCTTGGCAGCAGCAATAACTTCCTTGCTCTCGATCTTGTTAGCGCCGAATTCTACGTTAAATGTGGATTTCATGATTAGGTTCTCCTTTCGTTAAACATGCTCCTTTTCAGGACTTATGTATCGGTAATTCTTCAGATTGCTGAAGCATTATCTTCGAAATAATAATATTACAAAAGTGTTAAAAAATCAACGTGCAAATGTCGATTTGTTCAAAATGTACGAATATTTCACTGTAATCGTACCAGGATTCATCGCTGAAATCAAATTGGGGTGAAGAGGAGGTTGTAAGGACATTTTTTTACACAATCAATTGCAGACATACTCCAGATATCATGTTGCAAAAAGCGCAGGTTTCTACTAAAATAGATACATAACTGTAAGGGCTTAGGCGCAGCCGCCAGGACGGTTACGTATGAAAAGATGATGCATAATACGAAAGGACAGATTAATGATTTCGATAATTGATTACGATGCGGGCAATATCAAGAGTGTGGAGAAGGCCCTGCAGAGGCTGGGACAGGAGGTCCTGATCACCAGAGATAGAGATACCATATTAAACAGTGACAAGGTGGTCCTGCCAGGAGTGGGTGCCTTCGGCGATGCTATGGGTAAGCTTAGAAGCTATGGCCTTGATCAGGTCATCTATGATGTGGCGGATAAGGGAATCCCTTTCCTGGGAATCTGCCTTGGCCTGCAGCTGCTCTTTGAATCCAGCGATGAGACCCCGGGTGTGACAGGCCTGGGC
>JAFUDC010000094.1 GCA_017459345.1 Eubacterium sp. | reverse complement strand
TCCGGTTCTGGGCATCACATTTCCTTTATGCGGGTGTGGTTCAATGGTAGAACATCAGCTTCCCAAGCTGAGGACGCGGGTTCGATTCCCGTCATCCGCTGTGAGTTTCCCATAGAGTGGCTGTTTAAGCCGTTCTATGGGTTCTTTTTTTATTTTTTGATACTCATAATTAGATGTTATCAGTTCAGGGTTGGAGCTTTAATAGAGAATGATACAATAGTCTATATGGTTATTGCTTTTTTAAAAACTGAATGGTACTATTAACATGATTGGTGATCATATGCATGAAACCGAACAGCAGCGTAAAGACAGGGAACATCAGGAAGACCTTGCCAGGCTGCGGGGATTACGTCCGATAGATGATGATTTTATGAGGTGTATTTTCAGAGAGAATAAGGCACTTGCCCAGCTTGTGCTGTCAATCATTACTGAGAAACCAGATCTTGAGATCATCAGAGTTGAAACACAAATGGATATGAAGAGGCTTGCAGGGGCCAGGTCTATCTGTCTTGATGCCTATGCAAAGGATGCAGAAGATAAAAAATACGATCTTGAGATACAGAGGGCAAACCGGGGAGCAGGGAAGCACCGGGCCAGGTACCATTCCAGCTGCATGGATGTTGAGAACCTGGATGCGGGTCAGGAATTTGATGAGCTTCCGGATACCTATACAATCTTTCTGACAGAGAGGGATCTGTTCGGGAAAGGGAATGCATTGTATCCCATAGAACGTGTTAACACAGTTACAGGAGAATTATTTGACGATGGTGAGCATATCCTGTATGTCAACGGAGCCTACCGGGATGACTCGGATTTGGGCAAGTTGATGCACGATTTTTGCAGCTGGGATCCTGAGGATATGAATTTCGATTTGATGAAAGAAGCCACCAGGTATTATAAAGAGGATGAGGAAGGGGTGAAGATTATGTGCGAGGCTTTTGAAGAGACAAGGAACGAAGGAGCTATGAGAAAAGCAATTGATACAGCTATACGTATGATTAAACGTGGTAAATGTACCTTAGAGGAAATTGCAGAAGATACGGAGTTACCTATTGATAAAGTCAGAGAATTGGCAGAGACACGATCAGCAAGTTAATATGTTCAAATGAATTAAACTCGCTTAAATAAAAAATGGATATCTGATTGCCAGAGGTAAATCTCTGTAGCTTTCAGATATCCATTTTCTTGTTTATCTATCTTTGAATTATTTCAGCCGCATATCAGAAATGTGACCATTAACTATAATCTATTTATGACAGAACGGTGCTTTCTTTAATGTCTGAAAAGGTCCCAGGAATGAGTGGGTATTACAGTTGCATTGTATTTCTTTTCAAGATAATAGGGGATAAAGAGGAGAAGTGGAAATCTAACGGAAAAAGGTGGAAAAATGACCAGGAGGTAATAATGAGTAATAGTAATACATTTTTTGCAAAATCGATACAGATTAACGGACATCAGCCAACTGTTAAAGAACATTTGACAAAAGTAGCTGAATTAGCTAAAAAATTCGGCGCTAAATTTGATTGTGGAGAGGAAGCATGGCTAGCAGGACAGTTTCATGATTTTGGAAAATATAGTAAAGCCTTTCAGACAAGACTACAAAACAGGAAAAGATATAGTTCAGGTATAGATCATGCAATTTGTGGTGCGGCAGTGCTGGCGGGACATGCTAAAAACTATTATCCATATCGAACGATTGTAGAATGTATATATGGGCATCATTGCGGGTTATGCGATTATGGAGAACTGATAGGGGATTTGGAATATGTTATTACTAATCAAGTACCTATACAAATAGATGGAAAAATTAGTGCTCTCTCGGGGCCACAGGATTTTCAGCAGGCAATCCATGCTTTCAAAAAAGATTTTCCAGATTTCCATATGCCAAATATTCGAAAAAAAAATAATAATGATGCATCTGAAATAAAGGAGATGTTATTTGCCCGGATGCTGTTTTCCTGTCTTGTAGATGCAGACTATAGTATTTCTGCAAGTGATGAAAGACCAGAGTATTTAAGCGAGAATTAGAACTAGTTACTTTCTAAAATAACGAGGAATAATTACAATGTTTAATACAAAAAACGAGGAAACTGAAAAAAGAAATTATTTGAAGAAACTGACCGAAAAATTCTCAGAGAAGCTTGAAGATAGGAAATCAACTTATAAAGTAAAGTTGGTTACTGGCGAATCTTCTTTCGAAAACCGCCCGGACTCATTTCCTGACATTCCCGTTGAAAATGCCGAAAAGATCACAGGCATGCATTATAGCGGGACAGGCCTCTCTCTTTATCGCTTCTCCAGAGGGAACAAGGAGATTTGTACGATATCTGAGCCGCCACTTCCTGACAATCCTGTATTCATTTCCGGTTTTGGCAGGAAGTGGACCAGTAAGTTTAATGACGAAATAACAATTAACCCCTGGGAAGAGCGGAGGCTGGTCATTGACGATAGCTCCGGGAGCCTGGTGGGATGGATAAGCTTCCGGGATCCGGGAGAGCATGAGATAAATGACTCCATAAGACTGATATTCAGGGAGGGAAGATATACAGCCTATAGTGGGAAGGAGCTTGTAGGACAGATTATCATGATAAAAAATAAGGATGAGGATACTTTTATTGATGATGGTATGGATGGTGTCCTTCGTTATGAGATATATGTCTGCAGGGGGCTTGATGAGGAACTTCTGATGCTGCTGCTGGCTTTTCCCTTATTGCGGTTTGGACCTGACTACGATCCAGGGGAATATTAGACAGAGTCCGATTTTGCGGACAAATCAATTGTAATCAACATTGACGATGCCATTTGGTAAATGTTACAATATTCCATATATATCCGTTTTTTATCCATAAGCTGTTTGTGAGAAGCCGATTTTGTCAGAATAAAGTATGCGTTTAAAGAGGAGAAAAGTATGACTGGTATTGTGAATTTACTGGATAAGATTGATTCTGTGATGTACTACCCCATCCTGATCATTGTCATGGCGGTGGCGGGTATCTATTTTACCGTGCTGACCAAGGGGGTTCAGATCCGCCTTTTTAAGGAGTCGGTGAGGCTGCTGATGGAGCCGCCGGAGGATGCCTCCAACGTGTCTTCTCTCCAGGCTATGCTGGTGTCCACCGCTTCCCGTGTGGGCACGGGGAATATCGTGGGCGTGTCTACCGCAATCTGTCTGGGAGGTCCTGGAGCCTGCTTCTGGATGTGGCTCATGTGCATCGTCGGGGCTTCCTCCGCGTTTATTGAGAGTACATTGGCTCAGATTTACAAGAGAAGGAACAGCGATGGAGAGTGCTACGGGGGGCCGGCTTACTACATCGAGCGTGCCCTCCATGCCCCCTGGCTGGCAGCCCTCTTCTGCATCTTTCTGATTGCCACCTATGCGGTGGGCTTTAACCTGCTGTGCTCCTACAATCTGCAGTCAACCTTTGCGGCCTACTCATTCTATAATCCCAGGATCACGCCGGCCATCGTAGGCGCGATTCTGGCGGTTCTTACCGGATACTGCCTGCTTGGCGGGGGAAAGCGTATCGTCAAGCTTACCAGCGTGATTGTGCCGGTTATGGGTGTTTCCTATGTGGTAATCTCCCTGCTCGTTATCCTGGCCCATATCCGCCTGATTCCGGCCATGTTCGTTATGATTTTTAAGGATGCCTTTGATTTTAAGGCGATTTTCGGCGGCGTGGCTGGATCCTGTATGGTATATGGTATCAAGCGAGGTCTTTATTCCAACGAGGCAGGTGTAGGATCCGCTCCCAACGCTTCTGCATCCGCCCGGGTATCCCATCCGGCCAAGCAGGGCCTGGTCCAGACCTTATCAGTTTATATAGATACATTGCTCTTATGTACGGCCACTGCCCTGATGTGTCTTGCCAGCGGCGTGGAGCGCAGCGAGGCAGTCTCCGGGGCACCCTATGTGCAGAATGCCATCTCCACTGTTTTCGGCAAGGTGGGACCGGTCTTTATCACACTGGCCATGATATTATTTGCATTTACCACTTTGCTGGGCAACCTTTTCTATGTGGATAATGCATTGATTTTCCTTAATGGTAAGAAGGAGCCTTCTAAAGGTTTCATGCATGTTTTCCATCTGATCTGCGCCATTATTGTATTCCTGGGTGCGGTGATTCCCATGAATGCAGCCTGGGCCATGGCCGATATCACCATGGGCGGCATGACCCTTATTAACCTGCCGGCCTGTATGCTGCTGGGCAAGGTGGCCATCGATACCCTGAAGGATTATGAGGAGCAGAAGAGCCAGGGCAAGAACCCGGTTTTCAAAGGAACAGATATAGGGATTGAGGTTCATGAGCTGGATTACTGGAAGTAGATGGTCAACCACAGGTAGACTAATCCTTGTAATTACCGATATACCTCTGACCGGATCGGCGTGCTCCACCTGGGCCATATGCTGGAAACCGGCACCACGGAGGAAATATTTGCAAAGCCCATGCACCCCTACACCAGAAGCCTGCTCTCCGCCATTCCCTCCCCGAATCCCATCCTGGAGAAGCAGAGAGTCCCGGTAAGCTACGATTACCGGACCTCCGGGATCAACTTCAATGAGGGAACTGACCATCTGGTGGAAGGCAGCCACTATGTCTGCTGTACGGATGCGGAATTCGAAAAATGGTCGAGTGAAGTATAAAAAGTAATCCCATAGATGAGTGTGATAGTGGTTTACTTAAATACTGGTCTATGGGAATTTCTTTGTCTGGGAAACTAATAAAAAAACTTCTTGCCTCTTTCTTAAAATTGTGGTATGATACCATTTGTCTGAGACATGCGGGTGTAGTTCAATGGTAGAACACCAGCCTTCCAAGCTGGACACGTGGGTTCGATTCCCATCACCCGCTCTTCATAAGTATCTATTGTCTTAATAATTCATATATTTCTTGACAATTTGAATACTTATGCTATAATAATTATATCATATTTCTTTTTATGCACGAGTGGCTCAGTGGTGGAGTATCGCCTTGCCAAGGCGAGGGTCGCGGGTTCGAATCCCGTCTCGTGCTTTTTTTATTGCTCTGAGAGCCTTTACCCGCGCGGGTTTCAGACGGTGGAAGAAATTGATAATATCAAGAGGTACTCAATGAGGTACTCAAATTGATAGTCATCAATATTACATAGGTTTTTTATAAGGCAGCACTGCTTTTTTAAGAGATTTCTTTGTTGGAATCTCTTTTTTAATTGTATTGAAAAATCAATACTAAAGAGATAATATAGATGAAGAAGGTTGGCAGAGGGAGGATCTGCATATGGGAGATTCAATAAAAGAGCTTATAGAGAAGATTGTGGCTTTCAGGGATGCCAGGGATTGGAAGCAGTTTCACAATCCTAAGGACATGGCGATATCTATTTCGCTGGAAGCCGCGGAACTGCTTGAAGTGTTCCAGTGGTCGGGAGCTGACACTGAGGCAGATACTGATAAAAAGATGGGAAAGATTAAGGAGGAGCTGGCGGATGTTCTGATCTATGCACTCCTGATGGGATATGACCTTGGCCTTGATATTTCAGAGATTGTGACCAGCAAGATCGATGAGAATAATCGAAAATACCCTGCCGGAAAGGCCTATGGGAAAGCTGATAAATACACATCCTATGTCGATACCGGAGGAATAAGCGAATGATTGTTTATGATGGTGTAAAAAGTGATTTTCTACATAGTGTTGAGGAAGACACCATTGCTATAGAGATTGAACGTAATATTCTGGAAAAAATGGGAAAGCATACAGTACACAACGAGTTTATATCCTGGGATAATTCCATGCAGTATATGTATAAGGTCATGAACGATCCGGAGATACCTTCTGATGCAGGGGTGGCAATAGAGTATAATATCCCTCAGACAGCAAAAAGAGTTGATTTCATGATTACAGGTTATGATATCAATGGGAGTCCGGGCATGGTCATTGTGGAATTAAAACAGTGGAGCAAACTGGAGAAAGTGGAGAACACTGAGGCGTTAGTAGAAACTTATGTTGGGAATGCTCTCAGGAAAGTGGTCCACCCATCCTATCAGGCATGGTCTTATTCTCAGCTTATCTCAGATTATAATGCAGCCGTACAGGATCAGAAGATTAAACTTGTCCCCTGTGCCTTTCTGCATAATTATATCCGCAAGGATAATGACCCGATTGACGACAGCCAGTATGAAGCCTATACTTCTGAAGCACCGGCCTTCACAAAAGGCCAGGTCAGTGGATTAAGAGAATTTATAAAGAAATGTGTAAAAAGTGGCGATAATAAAAAAATCCTCTATATGATTGACCATGGAGCAATCCGTCCGTCAAAAAGCCTGCAGAATGCCATTGCCTCCATGATCGAGGGAAACGAAGAGTTTGTTATGATCGATGAACAGCGCGTCGTATATGAAGAGATTATCAAACTTTCAAGAAAATGTCAGAAGGATCATAAGAAACGGACAGTTATCTGCAAGGGCGGCCCCGGAACAGGGAAAAGTGTTATTGCGGTAAGGCTGCTGGCAGAGCTGACCGGAATGGGTCAGTTTGTACAATATGTATCCAAGAACAGTGCACCGAGGCAGGTATATGCAGCCAAGCTGAAAGGGAAAGTAAAGAAGAGCAGTGTAGATAATATGTTCAAGGGATCCGGGATGTATACTGAAGTCGGGAATAACATGATCCATACCCTGCTCGTCGATGAAGCCCACCGCCTGAATGAGAAGTCCGGAATGTTCCATAATATGGGTGAAAACCAAATCAAGGAGATTATACATGCAGCAGGATGTTCCGTGTTCTTTATTGACGAGAGCCAGCGCGTTACCATGGACGATATCGGGTCTGTGGATGAGATCCGGAAATGGTCCGAAGCAGAGGGATCGGAAGTGACCGAGATGGAGCTGGTCTCCCAGTTCAGATGCAATGGTTCCAATGGATACCTTGCCTGGGTGGATGATCTGTTGGAGATACGTGAGACAGCGAATTATAATCTGGATGGTCTTGATTATGAAGTCAGGCTTTGCGATGACCCTGCAGATGTGCGAAGCATCATCATAGAGAAAAACAGAGCATCTAACCGTGCGAGGATACTGGCCGGCTATTGTTGGAACTGGCCTAAGGAAAACAGGAAGAACAGTGATTACCATGATATCCAGATTGGGGACTTTGGTATTAGCTGGAACCTTGATGATGGACAAGCCTTTGCCATCAGTGAAAGCTCCGTCAATGAAGCCGGCTGCATCCATACAACTCAGGGACTGGAATTTGATTATGTCGGTGTAATCATCGGGGATGACATCAGGTATGAAAATGGCCATGTGGTCACTGATTTCACGAAAAGGGCAAGGACAGACCAGTCTCTTAAAGGAATTAAAAAAATGTATAAGGAGAATCCTGATAAAGCTTTGGAACGTGCAGACGAGATCATTAAGAACACTTACCGCACACTCATGACCAGGGGCATGAAGGGGTGTTACATCTACTGTACAGACCCCGGGATGCGCGAATATATCAGGAAACGCCTTGATGCTGTACCAAAAGGAGAATAATAATGCTCAATATTATTTATGGAAATCACTAGTCACTGTTCAAAAAGGAGGATGAGAACAATGTTAATAGTAACAACAGATTCAATCCCAGGCAAGGACCTGGAAATGCGTGGATTGGTAAAGGGGAGTACCATACAGACCGTGAATGCTGTCAGGGATATCGGTGCCGGTCTTAAAACCCTGGTTGGCGGAGAGCTGACTAAGTACAATGAGATGATGGGCAAGGCCAGGGAGCTTGCCACACAGAGGATGGTTAAGGAGGCGGAAGCCCTGGGTGCTGATGCCGTTGTTTGTGTCAGGTACAGCTCCGCTTCGATCATGCAGAGTGCAGCGGAGGTCATGGCCTACGGGACTGCTGTGAAGGTAAAGTAGGGGGAAGAGAACATTATCATGAATACATTACAGGATAAAATCATAAGAAAAATCAGCAGAAAAGCAAATGAAAAAAGAGACTTGAGTCCTCTGTATGCGGACCGGGAACTTATGGAACAGATTCTTGAAGAGATCACGGCATCTTATGCCGGACAAGTGGATTATGTTGCCTCCCCGGAGTCCCTGGGCTTTATCCTGGGCAGCATGGCAGCAGCAAGGCTGAAGGTGGGATTTATCCCTATCCGGAACCGGAATCTTTACGGTCTGAGTCCCACAGATGCCATATCTGCTCCTTACATCGATCACAGAGATGAGCCAAGAGCGCTGCAGATCAGGACAGGGATGATTCCTAAAAACAGCAGGGTACTGCTGGTGGATGACTGGGTTGAGACAGCGGCAACCATCCACGCATGCGCGGCTATCGTGGAGGATTCGGAGGCAAAGGTAGCTGGTATTGCATCTATTGGAGCGACCAGGAACGAAAAGACCAGTCATCTGCTGCAGTCCGGACAGCTGAAATGTGCAGTTGAGCTGTAAGTTTAGCTTTCTATTTCGTTTTATCTCCATTTTCGCGAAATAACCGTAATTAATCCGAAATGTTTGATGTTTATTTTCTCCTTCTATGTGATTATACTATAGTTAACCTGAAGCCATAGTAATTCAGGCTTTCGGTATCAGGAAGAATGACGGTTCTGATTGAATAATTAGCTCTCATATAGAAAGGGAAGGGATTAAAATGTTGACATTATTATTTATCGTTTGTATGTTCACCGTATTTGGAAAGGTTATATCGCTGGCCCTCCGCGGGGCATGGGGATTGACAAAGATTGTTTTTTCTCTTGTACTGCTTCCCATCACTCTGATCGGGATGGCCTTCGGCGGCCTGATCACGATTGCTTTGCCGGCCCTGATCATATTTGGGGTTCTCGCATTGCTCGCAGAGGCTTATTAAAGGAATTCCCGTATTGCTTGCAAAGGCTCATCAGAGGTAGGTTTCTTGCTGCGTGAAGAAGCTTTTTAACCGCTAACAGAAGATTATTCATAGATTACTTACACAGAATTCAGAAAGGAGAAGCAAAGATGGAAATTACAATGGAAATGATTGAACAGGTACTGGATGCCACAGGCACAGATTACTACACAGCAAAACAGGCTTTGATTGAACATGATGGTAATGTGGAAGAGACCATAAAAGAAGTCCTTGAGAAAGAGGCTGCAAAGAAAACTGACGATGCCTCATCTGCTGCAGCTAACGAGGCAGAGGATATCCGGGAGAGTACACCAGGTCAGGAAGCAGATGATGAAACTAAAAATGTGGAGGAGTTGTTCGAAGAGGTCTTCTCGGACGAATATGCAGACAACATGGTTAACCGGCTGAAGGATAGGGTGAAGGCCGGCAACGTGGACAGGATCCGGATCAGCCGGGAAGGGAAGACCATCATCGATGTTCCGGTTAATGTGGGAATGATCGGAGGTCTGTTCGGACTGATTACAGTTCCATGGGCCATGATCCTGGGAGTTATCACAGCTTATGGACTGAACTGCAAGATTGAGATTATTACATCGGATGGGAAAACTGAGGATATGTAAAGATATCTGATACAGGAGCCATTGCCCGTGGGGGCAATGGCTCCGCGTCGTTATCAGGTATCTATTCTTCTCCGATGGCGGCCTTCACAAATCCCAAAAAGAGGGGATGGGGTTTGTTGGGTCTGGACCGAAACTCGGGATGGAACTGAACACCCACATAGAAGGGTTGGTCTTTAAGCTCCACGGTTTCCACCAGGCTTTCGTCTGGTGATGTCCCCCCGATGACCAGGCCTGCAGCGGTGAGCTGGTCTTTATAGTCATTGTTGAATTCGTAGCGGTGCCGGTGCCTCTCATAGATCAGGTCGGTCTTATAGCAGGCGGCCATCTGAGTGTCCGGCATGATCTTGCAGGGATAGCGGCCCAGGCGGAGGGTGCCGCCTTTTTTTGTTTCTTCGGTCTGCCCCGGGAGAAAATCAATCACCTTCTCCGGGCAGTCTTTATCGAACTCACCTGAGTTTGCCTGAGTGAGTCCGGCCACATGTCTTGCATACTCGATGACGGCAATCTGCATGCCCAGACAGATTCCGAAATAGGGGATGTGGCGGGTTCTGGCATACCTGGCGGTGAGAACCATACCTTCGATCCCCCGGTCACCGAAGCCGCCGGGTACGATGATGCCTCCTATACCGGAAAAGGCAGACTCGATAGTGTCTTCAGTCAGGGTTTCCGAGTCGATCCACCTGATATCCACCTGGGTATCCAGGGCATATCCTGCATGGTGGAGGGCTTCAGCCACAGACAGGTAGGCGTCATGGAGCTGCACGTATTTTCCCACCAGACCTATGGTCACAGACTTCTTCCGGTTTTTGATCCGGGCTACCAGGTTAATCCACTCGGTCAGGTCCGGTTCCCCGGTTTTAAGCCCCAGCTCCCGGCAGACCACATCGGAGAAATGTGCTTTCTCCAGCATCAGCGGGGCTTCATAGAGGATGGGCAGAGTGATATTCTCGATGACGCAGTCCGGCTTGACATTGCAGAACAGGGAAATCTTCTGGAATATGGATGGCTCCAGGGGCCGGTCACATCTAAGGACGATGATGTCCGGACGGATTCCCATGCCCTGCAGCTCCTTGACTGAGTGCTGGGTGGGCTTGGACTTATGTTCATCTGACCCGCTTAAAAAGGGAACCAGGGTTACATGGATAAAGAGGCTGTTTTCTTTACCAACCTCCAGGGAGATCTGGCGGACGGCTTCCAGGAAGGGTTGGCTTTCGATATCACCTATGGTGCCGCCGATTTCCGTGATAATCACATCCGCATCCGTCTCCTTGCCTACCCGGTAGACAAATTCCTTGATTTCGTTGGTGATGTGGGGGATTACCTGGACTGTGGATCCCAGATACTCACCCCGGCGTTCCTTGTTGAGTACATTCCAGTATACCTTGCCGGTAGTGAGGTTAGAGTACTTGTTTAGGTCCTCATCGATAAATCGTTCATAATGACCAAGATCCAGGTCAGTTTCTGCTCCGTCCTCCGTGACGTAAACTTCCCCATGCTGGAAAGGACTCATGGTTCCGGGATCCACATTGATGTAGGGATCCAGCTTCTGGGCAGCTACCTTAAGGCCTCTGGCTTTGAGCAGTCTTCCCAGGGAAGCCGCTGTGATACCCTTCCCCAGTCCTGATACAACACCCCCGGTGACAAATATGTATTTTTTCATGATTAGTACGCTCCTTATAATTAATGGATAATTATGAAATAAGTATCTGGCTCGAAAAATAATTCCTATAGATGCACGTCCCATGGTCATTTTGAGCAGTGACTTAAGTTTTGCAATTACTTAGATAATACAAAAGGAGACAAAGATTCCCTGGTTCGGGACCCCTTTGTCTCCTGATAAATCTATTATACTCTTTCGATTGCCTGCTGTCAAAGATTTTTCACAAGCCTGATTGCCCTGCTGTCAAAGATTTTTCACAAGCCTGATTGACGGCTGTCAAAGTTTTTTCACAACCTTTATCGCCGGATCAACCAGTTTCGCGAACGTTTCTCCATCCTCCGGACTTCCCACGATATTTCCATAGTGGGTGGGGATTGCCGCCTTTGGTTTCACCTCATTTACCAGTTTGGCGGCTTCCTTAGCTGTCATGGTGTAGGTGCCGCCTACGGGAAGCAGAGCCACGTCGCAGGTCAGGCTGCCAAGCTCCTTTAAGACGTCAGTATCCCCTGCCACATAATAGCTGGTTCCGTTCATGGTGACAAGATAGCCAATCCATTTGTTATGTTTGGGGTGGAAGGGTTTGAGCTTGTTATAAGCAGGCACTGCTTTAATCCGGATACCGGACAGCTCAATCTCATCCCCCGGCTCCAGCAGGTACATGGATCGTTCTCCCGCAGCCTTGGTCAGGGCTCCCCGGATAGTTGCCGGTCCGATGAAGATACTGTGTGCATTTCCTACCTGGTCGATGGATGGGGGATCCAGATGGTCATGATGGTCGTGGGTAATGAATATCAGGTCTGCATCGTTGGAAGCCGTTTTTACCTGGAATGGATCAAACCAGAGAATCTTGTCTCCTTCGATTCGTATGCTGCTGTGGGTATTGATGGTGATGTTGTCAGTCATATTTACTTCCTTTCCCCTGCATATCATTTGACAATTAATGGTGAGCCGCAGTATTCACAGCGGGCAGTCTGCCCTGCCGCAAGCATACTCACCGCACCACATGATTCGCAGGTTACTTTGACATAATGTTCATGGACAATGTTGGAACCTTCAAGTATGACAGTCTCATTGGGGTCTTTTGAGCTTGACCTTTCCATCCTGCAGTTATAAATACATTTTTTCCTGAGAAGCCAGCGGAGCTCCGCCTTGACCCTTTTTGCAGATTTTTTGTCTGCTTTGCCGATATCGCTGCATGTAAGGGTATCATTCTCACGCTGGGCCAGGAAGAGTTCCCCGTAGGATTCCGCCCGTCTCAGATAGAGTATGCTCTTTATGCCATTGAGGAGAAGCCACAGGCAGAGAGCGGTCAGTGTGAGGGCAATGAACTTATCTGCGGCATCCTTACCCGAGTATGGCCGGAAATAGTCCAATGTCACTGATATAGCAGCGTAGGTAAATATAGCTCCGATTACAATCTTCAGAATGGAGATCACTTTGTAAGTGGTGATGCGTCCATAATTAAGATATATGCGCTTTCCCCTTTTCACATTTCCGGGAGGATTCACAGTCCGGGTATTATTCTGGTGGTTGATATTCTGAGTGTTCTGGTTTTTTTGCGTGTTCTGACTATCCTCCTCAAAATCAGCATAAAGATCTGCGGTATAGTCTGTCAGATTCTGATAACGGTCTGCCGCGCGGACAGACAGCCCCTTCATGATGGCCTGCTCCATCCTTGGAGGGATCTGGATTCCCAGCTGGGAGGGGGTCTTTATATCATCTTCCATTACTCTCTGCATGGATTCATCCGGGGTGATTCCCGTGATACATTTATAGATGGTGGCGGAGAGGGCGTAGATGTCGGTCCAGGGTCCCTGATTGCCCTTGGTTCTATACTGCTCCTCCGGAGCGTAGCCGGGTTTTAAGACGATGGACAGGGATTTTTCTCCAAACTCTGTATAATCTCTGGCAGCCCCGAAATCCATCAGTTTTACCTTCTTGTTATCAAGAAACATGATATTATCCGGGCTGATGTCACGGTGGATGAGCCCGTTTCGATGGATCCGGTCTAAGGCTTCGATGATCGGTGCGGTCAGATTGAGCATATCCAGAGGGGCAATCAGTCCGTTCTGCCTGATATATTCCTTTAAAGTGATCCCGGAGAGATACTCCATCACGATATAGGCCGTGTTGTTCTCCTCAAAGAAATCTGCCACATTGACGATGCTGTCCTGGTCTCCAAACTGGGCGATGATCTGGGCCTCCTGAAGAAACTTCTCCTTTCCCCTTTCAAATGTCTGACTCTGCGCCATGCTGGTTACCGTGACATCATCATTTATCGTGCTGTTTCGTACCACAACCCCGTGGGGATAGTATTCCTTTATCGCCACAGTAACCTTTAAGAGTTCATCCCTGCCCCGGTAGGTGATGCCGAAGCCTCCCTCTCCGATAATGTTGTCAATTACATATCTGTGATGCAGGGTTCTCCCGGGCTGCAGAAGATGTAAATCTATGTTCTGCATATTGTTTACCTCTATAATGTTTGCAGCTACTGTAAATAGCCTTATGTTCTCTGGCAACCCCTTTGTTTTTAATTAAAGGTGTAAGCTTTCGCTGCTTTCATTCTATCATACAGACCCGTCTCTAATCAACATGGCTTTTAGGCAGAATCGCAGGGAAAATAAACCCCTTATATTCATATGTGGTGCCGGAAATCCTGGCATGGGGGGTTATTGTATTATTAAAAATTATATGTTATAATAGATTGCACGCAATCCGAAAACCGGAGATTCTCACGGCTGTTGGGAATTTGAATAGTCTTTCGGGTTGTTATATTAGTTGCGATTTAACTCAAAATGATAGGAGATTAAAGATGACATTATTAGATACGATCAAAGCAAGGCGAAGCGTCAGAACATTTGATGGAAGAAAGCTGACGGGCGAGGATATGAAGAGGATTCAGGAATGTATTGACGATTTAAGCAATCCCTATGATATTCCTGTATCATTTGTATTGATGGATGCGGAGAAGAACCACCTGTCAAGTCCTGTCCTGAATGGAGAAAAGCTCTACATTGCGGGGAAGGTACCCAAAGTGCCTCATGCAGAGGAAGCATTCGGATATGCTTTTGAGAGGCTGGTGATCTACGCCTGGACTCTCGGTATCGGGACGACCTGGATTGGCGGAACCATGAAGCGGGAAGTCTTTGAAACTGCCGCCGGCCTTGCTGAGGGAGAAAGGATGCCCTGCATGAGCCCTTTAGGTTACCCCGCTAAAAAGATGTCCCTCAGAGAGACCATGATGAGAAAGGGCGTGGGGGCAGATAAGAGGAAAGCGTCCGCAGATCTCTTCTTTGACGGAGTCATGGGCAGACCTCTGAATGCGGAAGGAGATATGGCTGAGATTCTTGAGATGGTCAGATGGGCTCCATCCGCTGTTAACAAACAGCCATGGCGTATCCTGAAACTGGAGAATGCATACCATTTCTTTGAAAAGAAGGATAAGGGATATATCAGTGATGCTGTGGGGGACATGCAGAAGATCGACATGGGTATCGCCCTCTGTCACTTTGTCATGGGGCTTGAGGAGAAAGGGATGAGCTATGAGTTTGCTCTCGCAGATCCGGGCATTGTGCCGGCAGCAGATGAGGAGTATATTGCGACGATCATAGTTGAGGGATAGTTGCTGCTTTTAGTAAATCAATCAAGTTTCAGCCTGAAAGACATAAAATACTGGACGCAAAGGCTCGAAAGAGCAATTGCGTCCAGATTGTCGTTATATTACAGGAAAATCCAGATAATTCTTCTAAGCTCTCTCAGCATAGAAAGCATCGATGGCATCCTTCATAGGAAGGGATGGCTGAGCTCCCAGACTCTGCACAGAGATAGCTGCAGCTGCACTGGCATATCTTGCGGCTTCGATGATGTCGCCGGTCTCCACATACTTCATAACCAGAACGCCTGTGTAGCAGTCTCCTGCTGCTGTAGGATCTACGGCATCAACCTTGAAAGTCGGAACCATCTGTGCGATGCCCTCGCCATAGATATAGGATCCCTTGTCTCCCATCTTAAGCACTACATACTTGCAGTCGCTGCGCTCTTTTAAGATCTTGCTGGCTGCCAGGCAGGTCTCATCATCAACAGGAAGGATGCCTACGAGAGCATCAGTTTCTGTCTCATTCGGGGAAAGAATGGTAATTCCCTGGAACTTCTCAATCGGGTAGGACTGTGCAGGACCGCAGTCAAGACAGGTAACCATCCCTTTAGCCTTGGCGAGCTCGAACGCCTTGATGTTGGACTCCAGCGGAATCTCCAGCTGCATCATCACAGCGTCATAATCCTTGGCCGCGAAAGCTGCCTCGATATCCTCCGGAGTTGTGTCCATGTTGCCGGCTACATAGATGGCGATACGGTTCATACCATCTTCCTCCAGCATAATGACCGCCATACCGGTACTGGAATCTGCCTTAAGGCTGGCATATGTTGTATCAATGCCTGCATCCTCCAGCATTCCTTTCAATGCCTCTCCATTAGCATCCTGTCCCAGAGTGCAGCACACAGATACATCAGCACCTGCTCTGGCTGCAGCAACTGCAGAGTTACTTCCCTTTCCGCCCCCTGCTGTGGAATAGCTTGTTCCTAGAATACTCTCGCTGGGATGCGGAACCCTTGGCATCTGTAAGATCAGATCCATCATAATACTTCCTGCCATCAAAATCTTTGCTGCCATAAATACCCTCCTCCATTCATAAAAAATATAAGTGAATTTTACTGAAATTGTTAGTTAATTTCATTTTAATTTTATGCAAAATCACCTGAAATGTCAATACAGATTTGAGATAATTAACTTAAGTAGATTCATTTGCAAATCAGCTTCTGTTCAGGTAAAATATTGATATTAGATTCAGAGGAGGATCTGCAGTGCGCTATATATTAAGCGGCATCAACGCTAAGTACATTCATTCCAATCTGGCGATTTTCTGTCTTAAGTCTTATGCGGAGGCTTACGGGCTGCCGGAGGCGGAGTATGTTATAAAAGAGTATACCATCAATAATTATGTTGAAGATATCCTCACTGACCTCTATGAGGCCAGGGGGGATGTCCTGATATTCTCCTGCTATATCTGGAATATCTCCTATGTCAGGGAGCTGGCCGGAGAGATGAAGAAGATCCGCCCGGATATGCCTGTCTGGGTGGGAGGGCCGGAGGTGTCCTATGATGCGGAGGAATTCCTCAAAACGAACCCGGCGGTGGATCTTGTGATGCAGGGGGAGGGGGAAGAGCAGTTTACAGAGCTGGTCAGGCTGTGGGAAGATTATAATACGAAGATTGCTGCTTTAAGTGATAGAATGGAAGAGACCTCCCGGTCTGAACCATCCACGGCTTTATTGAATCGGTTATCCAAAGCACCGCTGCCCCGGGGCGTGGCTCTTAGAACATCGGATGGAATCATCAATACCGGCTTTGCCGACCTGGTGGATATGGATCGGATTCCCTTTGTATATGAAGATTTCCGGCTATTTGAACATAAGATCATCTACTATGAAAGTAGCCGGGGCTGCCCCTT
Source organism: Eubacterium sp. (assembly GCA_017459345.1). GTDB lineage: Bacteria > Bacillota > Clostridia > Lachnospirales > Lachnospiraceae > Anaerobutyricum. The sequence goes on along the minus strand of JAFUDC010000094.1, from coordinate 2,203 downwards.
TCGCTGCAGCTATTGTCTGTCCTCTGTGGACAAGACGGTTCGCTTTCGATCTTTAGATCTGGTTCTGCCTGAACTTCAGAGATTCCTGGATGCCCGGGTTGCCCAGGTTAAGTTTGTGGACCGGACATTTAACTGCAGAGTGTCCCATGCCATGACCATCTGGCAGTATATTCATGAACACGATAACGGCGTGACGAATTTTCACTTTGAGATATCTTCAGACCTGCTTACCGAGGAGGCCATGACTCTTTTTGAGAAAATGAGACCCGGTCTTATCCAGCTGGAGATTGGGGTCCAGTCCACGAACGAGCCCACTATTGATGCCATCAACCGTCATATGGATCTGAGTAGGCTTTTTGCCAATGTGGACCGGGTTCATGCCCTGGGTAATATTCATCAGCATCTTGATCTCATTGCCGGTCTGCCTTATGAAAGCTATGACCAGTTTAAGCGGTCTTTTAACGATATCTATCTTCATGAGCCTGACCAGCTTCAGCTGGGTTTTTTAAAGGTTTTAAAGGGAACTCAGATGGAGATGGATCAAGACAAGCATGGCATTGCTTACCGCAGCCTGCCGCCCTATGAGGTACTTAAGACGGCCTGGATGGACTACGATGAGCTGATCCGGCTTAAGGGCGTGGAGGAGATGGTGGAAACCTACTATAACAGTATGCAGTACACCTGGACCCTGAAATATGTCGTTCCCTTCTTTGAAAGTCCATTTGATTTCTATGAGTCATTCAGTATCTGGTACAGGGGACATGGTTACCATAAGATGAATCACAGCCGGATGGCCAGGTACGAACTGTTAAGAGATTATCTGCGGGAAACTGACAAGTACAATAATGGAGTGCAGCTGACTGTGGAAGCCGGACGGATTATACAATCGTTTTATGGGGAGAGTGCGATAATCAGCCAGGATCTGCTCGATGAGATGCTCCTTCTTGACATGTATCTGCGGGAAGGAGTCAAATCCCGCCCATCATGGGCTCCCGACCAGACCCCTTATAAGAATACATTTAAGCAAATGTACCGCGAGCAGGGAGAAGAGCTCTTTCCTGCATTATGGAGTCAGGGCAGGTATGAGTCAAAAAAGGCGGCAAACCATAGCCATATGGAGTGGTTTTCCTTTGATGTGGGCTTGTGGATAAAGGAAAACAAGATTGTAAGGAGAAGCTGCCTCTGCCTGTTTGACTATTCTGACCGAAATCCCTTGAATTATAATGCGGCAATTCGTGAAATATCATCTTGAATGTCATGCAAAAATACTATACAATAGATTGATACAGGCTTTTATGAGCGGCAGGCTTATCTGCCTGAAACAAGGGATTGAACTCAACAAAATAGTAGAGGAAAAAAAGGCTTGTTGAATGGACTTAACGATAAATAAGAATAGGAATTTACTGTAACTAAATAGAAGGTAATAAGTAGAAAGGACATATCATGTTTTCAAAAAAATATCAGAAGATTTCAGCGATTATTATCGTGGTTGTTGTAGTTGCCATGATCGTCACTTCCGTGGTTCCGTCTTTATTAATGTAATCATGTATTCATCAGAACGAAGATTATTCCATCAGGAATCCGATTGAACAAGATCATTATGTAATAATCATCAAGACGATCCCGGATGAATCACATTTGCAACAGAGGATATATCACATTATGCGAACCGGCAAGGTCAAAGAGAGCATATTGAAGCGCTCAGTATTAAGACAATTGCATAATGACAGTATACTGACACCGGGAAAAACGGGAGCAGATCATACCCGGTCTGTGTGGGCGGCTGAAGGTTCCCATCGGGCAGGTGTCCCAACCCTCCTGATTAATCCGGTGGAGGGCTGGACTCTGGCGGCTGAGAGGGCAGTTTACGGAGCTGTGAATTCCTATGCAGCGGCAGGCCTTGAGCTTAGAGCTATTGCGGTTACAATTCTCATGCCTGAGGGCACGGAGGAAAGTCAGCTGAAGGCTCTGATAAAGAATCTTGACAGGCTTTGCCGCGACCAGGGGATTGTGATTGCTTCCGGACATACTGCGGTTTCCCCCGCAGTGAATACCCTGGTACTTTCTGTGGCCGGTATAGGGCAGAGGCAGCCTGCAGCCGGAATGGGACAGAGACAATCTGCAGCCGGAATAGGACAGAGACAATCTGAAGCCGGGTATGAGAGAACAGAAATTGAGGGCCAGGGTCCTGCAGCCGGGAATA
>JAFUDC010000093.1 GCA_017459345.1 Eubacterium sp. | reverse complement strand
CCCGGGAAGGCCAGGACGTTGTTGATCTGGTTGGGGAAGTCGCTGCGGCCCGTGGCGATGACTTTGGCTCCGCCTGCCTTGGCATCTTCCGGGAAGATCTCCGGTGTGGGGTTGGCGCAGGCGAAGATGATGGCGTCCCGGTTCATGGTCTCAACCATCTCCTTTGTCACAAGGCCCGGGGCGGATACGCCGATGAATACATCAGCTCCCACCAGCATATCAGCCAGGCTTCCCTGGCGCTTGTCCCTGTTGGTGATTTGGGCCATCTCTTCCTTGATCCAGTTCATGCCCTCAGGGCGGCCCTGGTAGATGGCGCCTCGGCGGTCGCACATGATGACATCCTTAAATCCGGCGGAAAGCAGGAGCTTTACTATGGAGATGGCGGCGGCTCCGGCACCGGATGTCACGATTCTTACCTCTTCCTTCTTCTTCCCGGTGATTTTTAATGCATTTACCAGGCCGGCAAGGGTGATGATGGCTGTGCCGTGCTGGTCATCATGGAAGATGGGGATGTCACATTTCTCTTTTAATTTACGTTCAATCTCGAAGCAGCGGGGTGCGGAGATGTCCTCCAGATTCACGCCGCCGAAGGAACCGGAGAGCAGGTAGACGGTGTTGACAATCTCATCCACATCCTTGGACTTGATGCAGAGAGGAAATGCATCCACATCGCCAAATGCCTTAAAGAGGACACATTTACCCTCCATGACGGGCATGCCGGCTTCCGGCCCGATATCACCCAGCCCCAGCACGGCACTGCCGTCTGTGATGACAGCGCACATATTGTGCCGGCGGGTGAGTTCGTAACTCTTATCTATATCCTTCTGAATCTCCAGGCAGGGCTGGGCAACCCCCGGCGTGTAGGCCAGGGACAGATCATCCTCATTTGCCACGGATACCCGGGAAATGACTTCGATTTTACCCTTCCAATCCTCATGAAGTTTCAGTGATTCTTTTGCGTAATCCATATTAGTTCTCGCTTTCTGATTAATTAAAGTGAGTACTCCAGGATCAGATCGATGATGATACTGATGGAGTCATTCAGCTTGCTCTCGCTCAGGGCCTGGATATATTCTTCCCGCTCGTTGTATACGTACTGGACGGCTTTAAGTAGTGCGTCATCCACAAGCTCCTCCTCCTGAATCACATAGCTGTAGCCGGATTTCTCAAAGGAGGCGGCGTTTAGGAGCTGGTCGCCCCGGCTTGCAGATGCAGGCAGGGGAATCAGGATGTTGGGCTTCTTCAAGGCCAGGAGCTCACAGATGGCATTAGCCCCGGCTCTGGAAATAATCAAATCCGTGGCGGCAAAGAGATGGGTAAGCTCCGACTTGGCGTACTCAAACTGCTTATATCCTGCTTGATCTGAAAGCTCCGGGTCATAATTGCCCTTACCGCAGAGGTGGATGATATCAAACTCTTTTAGCAGGTCCGGAAGGTTGGCCCTAATGGCCTTGTTGATGGCCACGGCCCCCAGGCTTCCGCCCATGGCGAGGAGAACCGGCTTGCTTCCGTCAAAGCCGCAGAGGGCTAGACCTTCCTGGCGGCTTCCGGAGAAGAGCTCCTGACGGATGGGAGAGCCGCTTAGAACGGCCTTATCCTCAGGGAGGTGCTCCAGTGTCTCCGGGAAGTTGCAGCAGACCTTGGTGGCTGATGGGATGCTCAGCTTGTTGGCCAGGCCCGGTGTGATATCGGACTCATGGATGATGGCCGGCACCTTCCTTCTGCGGGCGGCTAAAACAACGGGAACGGAAACAAAACCGCCCTTGGAAAAGACGATGTTGGGCTTGAGCTTCTTAATGAGGTGAGATGCCTCTGCATATCCCTTCATCACCTTAAATGGATCGGAAAAATTCTTCACATCAAAGTAACGCCGGAGCTTCCCTGATGATATGCCATGATAAGGAATCCCCAGTTCTTCTATCAGTTTTCTCTCGATGCCGTTGTAAGATCCTATATAATGGATGTCAAACCCCTCCTCCTTCAGGCGGGGAATCAGCGCCATATTAGGCGTGACATGTCCGGCGGTGCCGCCGCCGGTTAAGATAATGCGTTTCATGTAATCGGGCCTCCAGTTAATGGTTAGTAATCATTGTGTCATGGTATTATACATGACCATGCGCCAAGCGCGGGGGTGTTGCTTTATTACAGTATGATCAGAACTGACCAGCCTGCTTATAGCCTTTCAGGGCCTTGGCCAGCTGATCCGGGCAGGAAGTTCCTCTGCCTCCGCAGGGAATGCCCTCTAAGAGCATGATGACTTCGTCCACATTGCGGCCGTTGGCCAGAATGGCCACGCCCTGAGTATTGCCCTGGCAGCCGCCGATGAACTTGATATTCTTTACCTTGTTGTCCTCTACTGTGAACTGGATCTCCTGTGCACAGGTTCCTTTTGTCTTGTAAGTAAACATAGCTTTCCTCTTTTCTTTTATTATAAAATGTAAATATTAGTTTCATGTTCGTTGCTTCGTCGGATATACTGGCGAAACTCTGTTATGATAAGCTATCGGATTGCTCCGCAGCTTCCTCAGCTTATCTATCAGTATATCACACAAAATGTGAAATAGATAGAAGGAATAGTTACAAACATTTGCAAGAAATTATTTGTTATTTTGCAATATTGATTTATATTTGTTGCATTTACTTTAAAATATGATAAAATACCTATTGATAATTGAGATGAACAAGAATTGCAGAAAGGATGACATTATGGCAAAAAGAACAGACATCCACAAGGTATTGATCATAGGATCCGGCCCCATTGTCATCGGGCAGGCGTGCGAGTTTGATTATTCCGGTACCCAGGCGTGCAAGGCTCTTCGGGGACTGGGCTATGAGATTGTACTGGTGAATTCCAACCCGGCGACCATCATGACCGATCCGGAGATGGCTGATGTTACTTATATCGAGCCGCTCAATGTGCAGCGGCTGGAACAGATTATTGCAAAAGAACGCCCGGATGCGCTGCTTCCCAATCTCGGAGGACAGTCCGGACTTAATTTATGTGCGGAGCTTTATAAAGAGGGTATCCTTGATAAGTATGGCGTGCAGGTTATTGGCGTGCAGGTGGATGCCATCGAGCGCGGCGAGGACCGGATTGAGTTTAAGAAGACCATGGATATGCTGGGAATCGGCATGGCCAGGAGCGAGGTTGCCTATAGTGTCGAGGATGGTCTTGCCATAGCGGATAAGCTGGGCTATCCGGTGGTTCTGCGGCCGGCCTATACCATGGGAGGTGCAGGCGGCGGTCTGGTTTATAACAGAGAAGAGCTTCGGACTGTCATCGCCAGGGGTCTTCAGGCCAGCCTGGTTCATCAGGTTCTGGTGGAGGAGTCCATCCTGGGATGGGAGGAGCTGGAGCTTGAGGTTGTCAGAGATAAAGATAACAATATGATCACGGTCTGCTTCATTGAGAATGTGGACCCCATGGGTGTCCATACCGGTGATTCCTTCTGTACTGCCCCCATGCTGACTATTTCCGAAGACCTGCAGAAGAGACTGCAGGAGCAGGCATATAAGATCGTGGAGCATATCGGCGTCATCGGCGGAACCAATGTACAGTTCGCCCATGATCCGGTTTCCGACCGTGTCATCGTCATAGAGATTAACCCCCGTACTTCCAGGTCATCTGCCCTGGCCAGTAAGGCCACCGGCTTCCCCATTGCCCTGGTTTCTGCCAGACTGGCCACCGGCCTTACCTTAAAGGACCTGCCCTGCGGCAAGTATGGTACCCTTGATAAATATGTTCCCGGCGGAGACTATGTGGTTGTCAAGTTCGCCCGCTGGGCCTTTGAGAAGTTCAAGGGTGTTGAGGATAAGCTGGGAACCCAGATGCGTGCCGTGGGCGAGGTCATGAGCATCGGGAAGAATTATAAGGAAGCCTTCCAGAAGGCCATCCGGTCCCTGGAGAAGGGATGCTATGGTCTGGGTCATCGGAATGATTATGATACCCTGGATAAGGATGAACTCTTAAGACTGCTTAACACCCCGTCCTCTGAGAGACATTTTATCATGTATGAGGCTCTGAGAAAGGGTGCCACCGTGGAGGAAATCTTCGAGCTCACCCACGTGAAGGCATATTTTGTGGAGCAGATGAAGGAGCTGGTGGAAGAGGAAGAGGCTCTGATGGCTGCCTACAAGGGTCAGATTCCTTCTGATGAGGCATTGATTCAGGCTAAGAAGGATGGATTCTCCGATAAATACTTAAGCCAGATTCTTGGTGTGCCGGAGGAGGACATCCGCCACCGCAGAGAGGCTATTGGCGTGGAGGAGACCTGGGATCAGGTGCATGTTTCAGGAACTGAGGATTCTGCTTACTATTATTCCACCTACAATGCGCCGGATAACGACCCGGTGAACACAGACAGACCTAAGATCATGATCTTAGGCGGCGGCCCCAACCGGATCGGCCAGGGTATCGAGTTTGACTACTGCTGTGTTCATGCTGCCAAATCCTTAAAGGAGCTTGGATTTGAGACCATTATCGTAAACTGTAACCCGGAGACGGTTTCCACAGATTACGATACTTCCGATAAACTGTATTTTGAACCTCTGACCGTGGAGGATGTGTTAAGTATATACAAGAAGGAGAAGCCGGTGGGCGTGATCGCCCAGTTTGGCGGCCAGACCCCGCTCAACCTGTCTGCTGAGCTGGAGAAGGAGGGTGTGAAGATCCTTGGCACTTCTCCTGCCATCATCGACCTGGCAGAGGACAGAGACCAGTTCCGCATGATGATGGACAAACTGGAAATCCCCATGCCGGAGTCAGGCATGGCCACCACTGTGGAGGAGGCCATTGCCATCGCAAACAAGATCGGCTATCCGGCCATGGTTCGTCCCTCCTACGTGCTGGGCGGCCGCGGAATGGAAGTGGTATATGATGATGAGAGCATGACCGACTACATGAACGCCGCGGTCGGCGTGACACCGGACCGGCCAATCCTCATCGACCGCTTCTTAAATCACGCATTGGAGTGTGAGGCAGATGCCATCTCCGACGGAACCCATGCATTTGTTCCGGCAGTTATGGAGCACATCGAGCTGGCGGGTATTCATTCCGGAGACTCCGCATGTATTATTCCGTCCAAGCACATTTCAGAGGAACATTTGAAGACCATCAAGGAGTACACCAAAAAGATTGCCGAGGAAATGCATGTGGTGGGCCTGATGAACATGCAGTATGCCATCGAGGGAGACAGGGTTTACGTTCTTGAGGCCAATCCGAGAGCCTCCAGAACCGTACCTCTGGTATCCAAGGTCTGCGGCATCCGCATGGTACCCATCGCTACGGATATCATTACCTCTGAGCTTACGGGAAGAACTTCACCAATACCGAACCTTGAGGAGAGGGTAATCCCATATTACGGCGTCAAGGAAGCCGTATTCCCCTTCAACATGTTCCAGGAGGTTGACCCGGTACTTGGACCGGAAATGCGTTCCACCGGCGAGGTTCTTGGCATGGCGCCCACCACCGGCGAGGCCTTCTTCAAGGCTGAGGAGGGGGCATCCGCCCTGCTGCCTTTAGAAGGTACTGTGCTGATTTCCGTGAATGATAAGGATAAACCTGAGGCAGCCGACCTGGCCATGGATTTCTACGAGGCAGGCTTCTCCATCATGGCCACCGGACGTACCTGCGACCTCATCCGCGAGGCAGGCATCCCGGCCAGGAAGGTTAAGAAGCTTTATGAAGGCCGTCCTAACATCCAGGACTTCATTACCAACGGAGATATCCAGTTAATCGTGAACTCTCCGGTAGGCAAGGCCTCCATTCACGATGACAGTTATTTAAGAAAGGCTGCCATCAAGCATAGAGTACCCTATATAACCACCATCGCAGCCGGCAAGGCAGCGGCCGAGGGTATCCGCCAGATTGTGAAGAAGGGAGTATCCGACCTCCACTCACTGCAGGAATGGCATGCCCAGATCGGCACAAGACAGCCTAAGAACGATGTGATGAAAGCCATCATCAGCCGCCGCAGCATCAGGCAGTTTACAGACCAGGCCATTCCGAGAGAAATTCTCTCTGATATCGTGGATGCTGCCCTGCACGCTCCAAGCGGCAGAGGAGCCAAGACCTGGAAATTCACTGTTCTTACTGACAAGGCAAAGATCCAGAAGCTGGCCGGAGCCATCGCCGAGGAGCTTGGCCGGGACGGCTACAATATGTACGATCCCACCGTCCTGATTATCCCGTCAAACGAGCGGGACAGCAAGTTCGGCAAAGAGGATGACGCCTGCGCCCTGGAGAATATCTTCCTGGCCGCCCATTCCCTGGGAGTGGGTTCCGTGTGGATTAATCAGATTCAGGGAATCTGCGACAATGAGCGGATTCGGAAGGTGCTTGACGAGTTCAATATCCCGGCAGACCATGTGGTTTACGGCATGGCAGCCCTGGGTTACGCAGATCCGCAGGCTCCGGTTCATGAGTTTAAGAGAATCGGGGAAGTTGAGTGGCTGTAGGTGTGAAATTAATCTGAATATGTTAATACTTTGGGCAGGAGCATACGTGGTATGCTCCTGCCCATATTTTTGCCCTCGGGTTGTGTGCGGAGCCAGTTTCTTGAAGCAGATGGGAAATGATGGGATTTTAACTTGATTACAACAGGAAATATATGGTAAAATCAATGGGCAGAAGTCATAGAAGATGAATATAATCGAATTACGAGGACGTGGGCAGGAGTACCAGCAGCCGAAAAGGGAGAAATGAGCCACGGTGGCAGCCCGAGAAAATAGCTGGAGCCAGAACCTGGGCAGCCGAGAACTGAAGAATGAGCCAAAGTGGCAGCCCGAAGGGCTGAGGCTGATTCAATGAGAGAAGCCGAAAAGGAGAAAATGAGCAAAAGTGACAGCCGAGAAAATAGCTTGGGGCAGAACCTGGGCAGCCGAAAACGAAAGAAAGAGCCAAAGTGGCAGCCCGAAGGGCTGAGGCTGATTCAATGAGAGCAACCGAAAAAGGAGAAATGAACAAAAGTGACAGCCTGAAGAATAGCCGGAGCCAAAATTCAGGCAGCCGAAAACTGAAGAATGAGCCAAGGTGACAGCCCGGAGGGCTGTAGATAGTTAATAGGAGGTTAAGAGTATCAGATGAATTATGAGTTAATGGCTAAACTCATACAAAGGAAGAATTATCTGGAGCAGATAATACGTGAGAAGCAGGAAGCAATAGAGAATTCTCCGCCGGGAAGGTTGAGAATCAGCCGAAGCCATGGACGAACTCAATGTTTCTACAGATCAGATCCCAGTGATAAACATGGAAAGTATATATGTAAAGAAGAGAGGGCTTTAGCATCGAAAATAGCGCAGAAAGATTATGATATAAGAGTTCTGAAATCAGCCAGGGAGGAGCTTCACAATATTAATGAATTACTTATATTGTATGAGCAGGGAAGCATTGAAGCCGTATATGAGCAATTGTCAGAGCCGCGTCAGAAACTGATTAATCCGATTGTTCTGAGTGATAATGAGTATGCAGATAGATGGCAGAACAATCCCTACCAGAAAAAAGCTCATCTTAAAGATACACCTGAGTATTCAACTGCAAAAGGGGAGCATGTCCGGTCAAAATCAGAAATCATTATTGCAGATACACTATATCGAAGGAATATACCATATAAATATGAATGTCCACTGGTGTTAGCTAAAGTGGGAACCATTCATCCTGATTTTACCTTATTAAATGTTCGGTTGCGCAAAGAGTATTATTGGGAGCATCTGGGGATGATGGATAGCCCTCAGTATGCAGAGGCAGCATTGGATCGGATTAATCAGTATGAGAGACATGGGATATTTCCAGGAGATAATCTGATTATAACCCATGAGACCCATAATACTCCTTTTCAAACAGCAATCATTGATGACTTAATCTCTCTCTATTTGCTGTGATAGAAGATGAGCAGGTCAACATCCCTTTTTGCACAACTGACTCTTTGCAACTTACAGGAAATATGATATGATGTACATAACTTTGACGTTTGGAACCTGTTTAGTGGTAAGATTCAGAGATATAAATACATGTGTAGCAGAGGTGAAAAGTATGGTTTGCATTGGTATCATCGGAGCGATGAAGGAGGAAGTGGAGGCCCTCATCCATCAGATGGAAGATAAAGAAGAGAAGACGATTGCCGGTATGACTTTCCACAGGGGCAGGCTCTGGAACAATGAAGCCGTTGTGGTTAAGAGCGGGGTCGGCAAGGTGAATATGGCTGTCTGCACCCAGCTTCTGATTGATCTTTATGAGGTGAATATCCTGATCAATACCGGTATTGCCGGGGGTCTTCTCAAGGGGATTCAGGTGGGGGATATGGTCATATCTTCCGATGCGGTTTCACATGATGTGGATGTGACCAGCCGGGGCTTTAAGCCAGGGGAGATTCCCTTCATGGAGACGTCCGTGTTTAAGGCTGATCCTGAACTGGTGGCTCTTGCCAGGGAGGCCTGTCAGATTGTTAACCCTGAGATTGGTTGTTACGTAGGCCGGGTTCTTACCGGTGACCAGTTTATATCTGACAGCGGAAAGAAGGCTCAGCTTGTTTCGACATTCGACGGCTGCTGCGTGGAGATGGAAGGGGCGGCCATGGCTCAGGTGGCAGCGCTCAATAACGTGTCCTTCGTAATCATTCGGGCTATCTCTGATAAGGCTGATGAGGAAGCTCAGGTGAGGGTTGAGGAATTTGAGGATAAGGCAATTGTCCATACATTAAGGCTGCTTGCAGCCATGTTTATTAAGATGGGCCGAAAATAATACGTTGAACAGGTAAAAAAGATAGATAATAATAAGAAGAACATGTTGAGATGAGTTACTTTGGAGGAGGTTACTATGAGAATTTCACCATCCGCTTGTATACAGTTAAAGGAAGGCACACACATTGCCAAATGTGTCCTGATGCCGGGGGATCCCTTAAGGGCTAAGTTTATCGCAGAGACCTATCTTGAGAATCCGGTTCTTTTTAATGATGTCCGCAACATGCTCGGCTACACAGGAACCTTCCAGGGCAAGGAGGTGTCCGTTATGGGTTCCGGTATGGGGATTCCATCCATGGTGCTCTATGCCCACGAATTGTATAATTTCTTTGGGGTTGATACCATCATCCGCGTGGGTTCTGCGGGAGCCCTGCAGAGGGATGTCAAGCTGAAGAGCGTGGTTATCCCGGAGAGTGCGGTGACCAATTCTTCCTGTATTGAGGTTTACGGCATCAAGGGTGTTCCCAAGCCTTATGCGGATAAGGAGCTGCTTAAGACAGCCAGGATGACAGCCGAGGGGCTGAATATTCCGGTGGATGTAGGTACGGTATTTACCACGGATTATTTCTATAATCCGGATGAGAATGTGAACGAGAAGGCCAGGAAGAGGGGGCTGCTGGCTGTGGAGATGGAGACTGCCGGACTTTACCAGTGCGCCATCGCAAACCAGAAGAGAGCCCTGTCCATCCTAAGTATCTCCGATAACATTGCCACAGGGGAGATGCTTCCGCCGGAGGAGATCCGGGAAGGCTTCCACGATATGATGCAGATCGCTTTGATTACAGGAGTATGTACTCTGTAAAACGGAATGATTCGCATGCAGATGCACTCAGAAGCATATTTAACATGAATCTGGTATGCAATGTATAACAGACAGCGCATACAGAGCGAAAATATAATACATCAAATTATAAGAATCCCTTTCTCCTGACAACGTTAGTTATTATTTATTAACGTTGCGGGATGCCCGATCTTGCGGCTCTTTTGCATCGCAATCGAGACAAGATCCGGCTCCTTATGTCGGAGAAAGGGATTTTTTTTCGAACGAAACCCTCTTTTCAAATTGCAGCGGCTTGTCTATAATGTTGGCAAATCCATAGCAGGCAAAGGAGTAATGATGATGGCAGCAGATGTCTTTCGGAAAAGACCTGGCGGGACATCCGGTAAGAGATCAGGGGACGGGCCAGAACCGGTATGGCCCGGACCGGCTGCGGGGATAACAGGGCCTGAGCGGGATTTAAGTGAATTTGCAATGATTAAATGTACTGAAAATAGCTGTATATGACGGATTATGGAATCTGGTTTTGTCTCAATTGCGAAGTAGGAGAGATAAATAATCGTCGTCTCAATTGCGAAGCAGGAGAGATGCAAAATCGCCCATCTGGCAAATCAAGTAAATAATAAGCTGCATTAATGGAGGAGAATGATATGTTTGAATATATAATACATAGTTCGATATTTATAAAAACAATCATCACCTGCTGTGCCTTAGGTTTGATCAGCTGGCTTGTGCTGGAGATATCATTCATAAGCATGGCACGGTCCACAGCCCACATGGCTGAAACAAAAAAGATATGGCTGCTGGCCCTGAAAAAGAGATTCGAAGATTATCATGAGATGAGTATAAAAGTGAATAATATGGACAGCTTTGTGGATAAGCTGTTCCGAAAAAGGAAGCTTTGTGGATTGCCCACTGCTTTCTGGGTGAATATGGAGCGTCTTGCCATAGCCGGCTGCGCCATTTCCGGGGCAGCCGGCGCCTTCCTCTATTCCCAGCTGGGGCATGAGTTAAATGAGGTGATGAGCTGCTATCTTGCGGGTATAACTGCTGCCTGCAGTCTGCTTTTCCTGGATACATTTCTAAGGATAAATGAGAAGAAGCAGATAGTGAAGAACAACATCAGCAATTACCTGGAAAATGTAATGGAGAATTCCCTGGCCGGTGAGAAGACCGTGGAGGATATGGAAACCGACCGGGAATATGATCGCAGGATTATCAAAGAGTTAAAGGAAAGCCGAAGGAGGGAAAAGAAGAATTCTCCTGAAAAAGGGGCCGGGAGTCAAAGAGTTGATGTTGGACAGTCTAAGAGCATGAAAACAAATACAGCCAGTAAAGAATCCGGGTATGTGGGAACAGGGATAGCCAATAAAGAATCCGGATATGTGGGAACAGAGATAGCCAATGAAGAATCCGGATATGTGAAGACAAGGATAGCCAATGAAGAATCCGGATATGTGAAGACAAGGATAGCTAATGAAAAGCGCGGAAATGTGAGAACAGGAACAAACAGTGAAAGGACCCGAAATGTGAAATCAGGGACAGCCGGGGAAGAACCGAGATACGGGTGTCAATATCTCTCGGCTCTTTCAAATAGAAAAAGGAAACGATCAGTCGTGGAGGCGCCGATCACAAAGGAGGACAGCGCTCTGGTGGAGAATGTGATACAGGAATATTTTGCATGAGACAGGGGGAAGCAGGCCGCCCGGGCGGCCTGCTTCCCCCTGAAGTTCTTAGTCCGCCGACCAGACAGCCTGGCTCCCCTAATATTATTAATCTACCGCCCAGCCGGACAGGTAGGCTTTCTGCTCCTCGGTCAGCTCATCGATGGCCAGGTTCATGGCATCAAGCTTGTAACGGCCGATGATGTCGTCGATGGAATCCGGTACCTTGTATACTTTGGTTTCCAGATCGTCTTTGTGGTCTACCAGCCATTTTAGGCTCAGAGCCTGGACGGAGAAGGACATATCCATGATCTCTGCCGGGTGGCCCATGCCGCAGGCAAGGTTGACCAGGCGGCCTTCGCCAAGGACATTCAGAGTGCGGCCGTTTTCCAGGGTATAGCCCATGATGTTGCGGCGCTGTTCCTTCTTTTTGACGGCAATTTCTTTAAGCCGGGCCACATCTACTTCGCAGTCGAAGTGGCCTGCGTTGCACAGAATGGCCTGGTCTTTCATGACCTTAAAATGCCTCTCCACAATCACGTCCTTGCAGCCGGTCACAGTGACAAAGATATCCCCCAGGGGGGCAGCCTCATCCATTTTCATGATACGGAAACCGTCCATGGTGGCATCCAGGGCCTTGAAAGGATCAATTTCTGTCACGATGACATTTGCTCCCATGCCCTTTGCCCGCATGGCGACGCCCTTGCCGCACCAGCCGTAACCGGCTACGACAACGGTTTTGCCGGCAACTACCAGGTTGGTGGTATCCATGATTGCGGTCCAGACAGACTGGCCGGTTCCGTATTTGTTATCATAATAATGCTTGGCCTTGGCATCGTTGACTGCCATCATGGGGCAGGGGAGGATGCCTTCCTTTTCCCTGGCCTTGAGACGGATGATGCCGGTTGTGGTCTCCTCGCAGCCGCCGATCAGCTGGTCGCCGTACTCCTTGCACCTGCCTCCTAAGAGGTTGATCAGGTCTCCGCCATCATCCACAATCAGGTGGGGGTGGCAGGCCAGGGTTTCAGCCAGCAGGTCTTCGTACTCCTTTTCATTTACCCCGTAGATACCGAAGGTTTCCACTCCCATGGTGGAGACGGCAGCGGCCACATCATCCTGGGTGGACAGGGGGTTGCAGCCGGTCAGGAAAACTTCAGCACCGCCCTTCTTAAGAACCAGACCCAGGTTGGAGGTCTTGGCCTCCAGGTGGACAGATACCGCGATGCGCAGACCCTTAAAAGGCTGTTCTTTCTTAAACTGTTTTTCTATCTGGGACAGGGCCGGCATGTGGGACCGGACCCAGCTGATCTTCTGGATGCCTGACGGCGCCAGGGAAATGTCTTTTATTATACTCATATGTGCCCCTTTCTGATATAACTTATATATTGCTGATTACGAAACTCACGTCCGACTTATAAAATGATTCCTAAAGCCGCATACAGAGTTTCTCAATCACCTAATAGTTTCTACAAATATTTCTCTGCAATTTTATTTACTTCAAAATAAACTTTTTCCTTATCTATGGTCAGCAATTCCCTCTTTCTCATCACGAACTTCCCGTTTACCATGGTGGAGTCCACCTCTGACCCGTTGGCAGAGTAGCAGAGGGAGGAGATAATGTTATTGTTGGGATAGAGGGAGGGGGCGTCCAGGTCCACAAAGATCAGGTCTGCGGCAGCCCCCTCCTCGATCCGCCCGATGGACGGGTTGTGGAGGGCCAGAGATGCATTATAAGTGGCGGCCTTCACAATAGAATCGGAAGGGATGGACAGGCAGTCCCTTGCGGCCGCCTTGTGCATCAGGGAGAGGAGGCCCATCTCCCGGAACATGTTGAGAGTATTGTTGCTGGCGGTTCCGTCGGTTCCCACGCAGACATTGATTCCCTTCTCCTGCATGGCCGCCACCGGGGCGATGCCGTTGCCCAGCTTGGCGTTGCTGGCCACATTAGTCACGATGGAGGCCCCGCTTGCCTTGATGATGTCAAGATCATCTCCCTGCATCTGAACGCAGTGGGCCAGGATGGTTCGGTCGTTGAGAAAGCCGGTATCCCTCAGGAGCTCCACCGGAGTTTTGCCATGATTTTTCAGACAGTCCGTAAGCTCAGTGACACTCTCGGACAGGTGGGTCTGGCGGAGCATCTGGTGCTTGTCCGCCTCCTCAGACACCTGGGAAAGCAGCCTGGGGGAACAGGAGTAGATGGCATGGGGGGAGAGGATGAATTTCAGGGTGTCTGATTCGAACTCCGCCTTCTCCTCCAGAGCCTGGGAAAAACGGCTGTAGCCGTCGGTATAGAGGTCTTCCCCCACCAGCCCTCTGCCGATGTAGGCCCGCATGCCTGCATCCCGGGCAGCGGATGGGGACTGACGGTGGTACATGTGCATGTCCACATAGCAGGTAGTTCCGGTCAGGAACATCTCCATGATGCCAAGCTGGGTGGTCCAGTAGGCCGCCTCCACGGGCAGCTTATCCTCCACAGGCATCACCCCGTTAAAAAGCCACTCCTGAAATGGCACATCATCCGCATAATTTCTCATCAGGGTCATGTATACATGGGTATGCATATTGATGAGGCCCGGCATGATCAGCTTCCTTGCCGCATGGACGGTCTCATACATTTCCCCCTCTGAGAAAGGGGTAAATGTTATATTTCCATCTTTTACATAGATGGTTTTATCTTCCGTGACAGGTCTCCCCTCAGCAAATGTAAGGACGGTCCCGCCTTCAATCTTATAATTCATAGAGTCCTCCTGACTGTCATATCTGATCGGAATCGTCCCGGCGATTCCTGACTTATCGTAAAAGAGATTTGTTTACGATTAAATCCCAAGAACATTGCTTTTAAAAAATAGCACTCTGCTCTTGTGCCTGAGATAAAAGCAAGGTACAATTATGATTGAGATTATAACACAATATGATCATGATAGGGGTTGGAATTTATGAAAAATATTGTTATTGGGACGACATTTATTGATATCAAGGGATTCCCGGAGTCTGATTTTGCAGCAAATGGAAGGAATGCCGGGGACATTTCTTACGTTCATGGTGGAGTGGGCAGGAATATTGCGGAGAATCTGGCCCGGTGCGGCCAGAACCCTCTTTTTATCTCAGGGGTGGATGACAGCCCCTTTGCCGGGGCTATCCTGCATAGACTGGCCGGGGAGGGTGTGGACACACAGTTTATGATCAGGAATGACCATGCTCTGGGCAGCTGGCTGGCGGTATTTGACAGTGAGGGTGATGTGGCGGCTTCCATCTCAAAGAGGCCCGAGCTTTCGGAGATTGCAGACCTTCTGGACCGGAAGGCAGAGGAAATATTTGCTGATGCGGACAGTATTTCAGTGGAGATTGACATGGATCCGGTGATTCTTGATAAGGTTCATGAGCATGCGGACAGGAGAGGGATACCAGTCTTTGCCGTAGTATCCAATATGAAGATCGCCATAGAGCAGGAGGCATTGCACCGCCATATCCATTGCCTGGTCTGCAACCTGCAGGAAGCAGGGCTGATTGTGGAAAGTATGCGGAAAGCTGAAGCAGACCTCAGCAACCTCTCCCCACAGGAATTGCTTGCTGTACTCAAAGAGACCATGGCACAGCTGCCCATTGACAATGTGATCGTGACCATGGGAGGAGACGGGGCCGTCTACCTCAGCAAAATGACCGGTGAGGAAGGATGGATACCCGCTGCCCCGGCGGAGGTCTGCGATACCACTGGGGCCGGAGATGCATTTTTCTCCGGGGTGGTGATGGGGCTTACCCGGAGACTGGCCCGGCAGGGCAGCCGGAGGAGCGGTGCAAGAGCCGGCAGCAGACTTAACCGGCAGGCTTCTCTGGAAGAAGCCTGCCAGATTGGGGCCTTGCTTGCCTCCAAGGTAATCGCCACAAGGGAGAATGTGTGCCCGCGGATGGGAGGAATTTAAATTGCTGGCGCAGTGGAATTTAACTGCTGAAGCAGTTGCGCAATCGGCCCAGTCCGGCACGTAGGCCGGACTTATACAAGAAACCCCCATGCCAGGATTTCTGGCACCACATATGAATATAAGAGGCGTCACAACGGTTATCCAATATATAATTAGAATGGATACTGCCACTGTTGACGCCTCTTTCAGCTATCCTAATCCGGTCAGGCAGACCGGCTTTGTCTTATGTATATCAGTGAACAATGTTGAAGATATGCCGTATTATTCTAAATATGGCATAAGCCTTCATGTTCAGGTCAGATCTTCCTATGTAAATGAGCACGATCAATCACTTTCGGGCTGATGCTTTTCCATATAGAGAATAAGGTCGATGATTTCATCGCCGCTCATTCCCTTTTCTTTGAGCTTCTCAATCAGATTCACAAGCTCTCTGCTGCTCATCTCCATAAATCCTCCTTTCCGTATTTCAGACGATAAGGTCACCTGATAATACTATTAAAAAGCAAAAAGATTATGATGTCAAGATAAAAATACATAAAATGACAATAATGTAAATAATAATCAATCATCTTATGTGTTTTCTCATAAATGATAACATACTGCCAGGTGAAATACCAGATATACAAATCTATTTATAAAAATTAACAAATCAGTTAATCATGAAGTCCCCTAAGTTCTTCCAGAGAATGAAAACTGTATCCTGCCTGCTCCAGGTTGGTAAGGACTGCATCCAAAGCTTCCGCATTGGACCGGGAGATATTGTGGATCAGAGGGATTGCCCCCGGATGAATGTACTTATTAAAGTGGTCGATCACATACTGGGCTCCGGGCTGCTTATCTACATCATAGTCTACGTAGGCCAGGCTCCAGAAGACAGTCGTGTAGCCCATATCTTTGGTAATCTGCAGGGTGCGCTCACTGTACTCACCCTTAGGCGGCCGGAAGAAGGGATCCATCTCATAACCGGTGGTCTCCTTCATAAAGGCAGCGTTATCTGCAATTTCCTTTCGGATCTCCCTCTCCGAAGCCTTGGGCATGCAAATGTGGTTTGCAGTGTGATTCCCAACGATATGCCCATCCTCCTTCATCTGTTTGATTAAGTCCGGCTGATCCTCTATAAAGTGCCTGCACACAAAGAAAGCTGCAGGCGCCTTATGTTTTTTGAGAACCTCCAGAATCTTTGGGGTGAATCCGTTCTCATAGCCGCAGTCAAAGGTGAGAAATATGGGTTTATCTATGTTCTTTAGCGAGTCATTAACTTCGGACTTTCCTGCATTCTTTTGCGGGTCTGTTATATCTGTTTTTCCCGTGTCTCCCTTCAAATCCGGCTTCACATACCAGGCATCATATTTGGACAGGTCAATCTCCTCCTGGGCTGAGGGCTGAGAGTGATCTTCCGTACGCATGAACCACCATGCCATGAGGGTGTTGGACAGGGAGGATGGGTCGACAGGACTTGTACTTTGATTATTTTTTTCTGCGTCAGTATTGTCAGGTGGAGTTTTTGCTTCATTAGTTGAACCTGATCTGTTGCTATCTGATGTCGCCTTGCTTTTCACTGTGGAGCTGCTGTCTGATGCAGAATTGTCATTACCTGTGGTGGTGCTGTCCGATGTAGAATTGCTTTCAGAAGCTGAAGATTGCTTTTGCTGTATCTTATTATCCGGGACCGGCATTGCCTGGCAGGCATTCAGCAAAACAAAACAGAAGATGATGAGGAATATTAGTCTTATTCGCATATGATTTGAATCTCTTCCTAAAATTATTCTAATTATAATAGCCAATGTTTAAAAATATGCCTGTACAAGGGTGCGAAAGCCTGGCATTTCTTGATTATTTAAAATCGGACTGGACATTTTCCCTTAACTGTGGTAAATAGTATCCCTGAATAATAATAACTTTACCCAAGGAGGCGGCATATGGAGAATTATTATGAAGAGGCATTAAAGCTGGGCCAGAAATGTTTTAAACAATCTCTTGCCAAAGGAGAGTATCCTTATCTCCCGGTGCTTGATGAGATGATGCTGCCTGGCGGGACCAATACCGGGATTGATGTGGGGATCATGGAGATTCCCATCGAGTTTGTGATCGGAACCAAGACCAGCGGCAGGACCAGGTCCTTTGCCTGCAACTTTATGCCGATTACGGAGGAAAAATCGGAGTTTGCTGCCAAGTGGAAGCGGCTTTGCGACAGCCATCTTACGGAAGGAATCCGTGATCCGGTGGAGGTCTGGGAGTATATGAACCGCTTTTATGTCCAGGAAGGGAATAAGCGGGTCAGCGTCTTGAAGTATTTTGGGGCAGTGACACTGACCGCCCGGGTAAAGAGGATACTTCCGGTCCGCAATGGAGATCCGGATGTGGAGAGATACTTTGAGTTTCTTGATTTCTCAGAGAGGACAGGGATACACTATATCGAGTGTTCAAGGAATGGTGCATATAAGGAGTTGAAATCCCTGGTGGAAAAGGGGCTTAGAGAGGAACTGAACCAGGAAGCCCGAGAGACATGGACTCAGGAGGAACGGCAGGATTTTTCTTCAGTTTATTATAATTTTGAGAAAATATATCTGGCAGCCGGAGGCAGCAAGCTATCCGCCACGGTGGGGGATGCCCTTCTTGGATATCTTAGGCTGTATGGGTATGAGACCCTGAGAAAGCAGACCAGTGGAGAAATCAGGGGAACCCTGGGAAAGAGCTGGGATGAGATTGCCCTCCAACAGGAATCGAACCCCATTGATGTGAAGATGAACCCGGAGGGTGAGACAGCATCACCTCTGGCCAAAGCTACAGCACCCCTGGCCAAAGCAGCTGCACCTCTTGCCAAGGCGGCAAAGCCCTTCACTAAAGCGGCAGCCCCCCTGACTAAAGCAATCAAGAAGAAAACGCTGAAGATTGCTTTTCTCTACAGCAGAACGATTGAGACGTCCAGGTGGAATGCCAATCATGACATGGGAAGGCAGCATATGGAGGAGGTTTTCGGGGAGAGGGTTGAGACGGCGGTTTACATCCGGGATGCAGCCTTATCTATCGATGACAATCTGGAGCAGATCATAGCAGACGGCGCCCGGGTTATCTTTGTCACGGAGTCCGGGATGGTGGATGGCTGTGTCCGGGTGGCCATCGCTCATCCGGAGGTGTTCATCCTTAACTGCTCCCTCAATAAACCCCATCGATATATCAGAACCTACTATCCCCGGATGTACGAGGCTAAGTTTATTACCGGTGCCATCGCCGGAGCCCTCACTAAGAACGGGAAAGTCGGCTACATCTGCAAGTATCCGATCTATGGTATGATTGCGGAGATCAATGCATTTGCCAGGGGAGTGAGTATGGTGAATCCGGATGCGAAGATCTATCTGGAGTGGTCTTCCATCTGCGGAATCACAGAGGCGGAAAACCGGCTGCGGGAGCGGGAGATCCACCTGATTTCCTACCGGGACTTCTACGATCAGAAGTCGGAGGCGGAGGTGGTCTTCGGACTGACCAACCTGTTATCCTTTGTAAATACACCGGTTGCCCTTCCGGTTTGGAACTGGGGTGTATTCTATGAGAAGATTGTCGACTCCATCCTGAAGGGAACCTACAAGGACGAGTATAAAAAGACCAGCCGGTCATTAAATTATTATTGGGGAATGTCTTCCGGAGCGGTGGATATTGCATTTTCCAGCCAGCTCCCCCAGGGAGTCCGTTATCTGGGCGAATCTCTGGGCAGGGCCATCCGGGCCGGAATCGTGCAGCCGTTCTATCAGCCCCAGACGGAAAAGGACGGGATGATTAACTGGGAGACCTCCGACAGGTCCATCAGTGTGGAGGAGATTATCACTATGAATCATCTGGAAGAAAATGTAATCGGCACCATCCCCAGATATGATGAGCTGGAGGAGAAAGTACGCGACCTGGTGGATGACATTGGGGTGGCTGCAGCTAAAGCGGATGCGGAGTAGTAAAAGAAGAGCAGCTGCGGCCAGGACGGATGCGGAAGAGAAAATGCAGAGTGGCGGCAGCCCATGCAGATGATTGAGGAATAAAAAGAGATTCGGCAGCAGAGGGAAGAAAGAGAGAGAATTACAGATGAGAATTCTGGCAGTGGCCGATGAACAGGCAAAGAAATATTATGACTATTACCAGCCGGGATCTCTGGACGAATTCGACCTGAGTCTGGCCTGCGGCGACCTGTCTAAAAGCTATCTGGAGTTTCTGGTGACCATGGCCGGCTGTCCCCTCCTCTATGTCCGGGGGAATCACGATGACCAGCTGATCATCAGCCCTCCTGAGGGATGCATCTGCATCGAGGATAGGATCTATGAGTATCAGGGAGTCCGTTTCCTGGGACTTGGAGGCTGCCTGCGCTATCGTCCGGATGGGGCCAATATGTACACGGAAAGAGAAATGAAGCGTCGGATCAGGCGGTTAGGCTTTCAGCTCTGGCGTAAGAAAGGGTTTGATGTCCTGGTAACCCACGCTGCCGCTTATGGCTGCGGTGACCTGGATACTCATGTGCACAGGGGTTTTAACTGTTTTCTGGATCTGATAGACCGGTGGCATCCTGCCTGCATGGTTCACGGACATGTTCACCGAAATTACGGCCAGGACTTTGCGGCAGTGAGGCAGTATCAGGATACCCGGATTATAAACGCCTGCGGCTATCAGGTGCTGGAGATATGATGCCCCTGCCGGGCGGATCTTTCGGAAGGTCTTTTGGAGCTCAAAATAATTGGGCTTGTATGAAGATAAATCTGATGATACAATAAAAGCAACTCTTATGAAGGCAGGCTTTTCCTAATCATCTTGTCCCCAAATATGCACGGTTTCGATTAGTTGCAAATCAAAAGATATGCGGGAACACTCTTAATAGTGCATGAACTGTGGGATATTATTATCTTAGAGACCAGAAAGGGGTTATCATTATTATGAAAAAAAGAATACTTGGAAGCATAAAAAGAAAAGGTCTGGTGATTTCGCTGGCCTGTTCGCTGGCCATAGCTGCAGCTTTCGGCGCCGGAGCCGGTTCCGTGTCTGCCGGGAAGGTGACTGCGGCCTCCGTCAAGGCAAAGAACGCTAAGGCTCACAAAGCTTATAAGAAGAAAATGTCTTCCATTGCCAAAGCCAGCATGGACTGCAGCTATAAGTATGTGGATATTACAGGGGACGGCATTCATGAGGCCCTGGTTTCCGCCAATGTAGGACGGGACTTTTACATTTTTACCTATAAGGGTGGAAAGGCAAAGAAGATACTTACCGGCGGAGATTACGGACTTTCCAAAATTACCATATATAAAGGCTCTAAAGGCATCATCACTTATGGGGGCGGACATGGCGGGGAGACCTATTCTTATTACAAAAAGAAAGGTTCCAGCTACAAGAAGGTTGCATCCAGATCCAGGCAGTCGGTAAACGGCGGCGGTATGAGTAACGGACCCTGGTATTATTATAACGGGAAATCAGGCTCTATTAATAAGGCTGCCTTTAATAAGAATATCAAGGGAATATCCAAAGGTAAGAAATCCACGATCAATACGATTAACTGGAAAATGGTACGCTGAGGGCCGGGCTATATGAGAATCTGGTGTAAAGTATTTCAGAAAAACCATATGCAAAAGGACATGGTGGTGGAGAACTACCAGATGGATATGACCCGGACTGCCAAGGTCTACGACAGCCTGGAGAAGGCCTGTTATGAGTTTGATCTGGAAAAGCCCATGTGGCTTGATAAGAATAAACGGGAGTTCATTAAGCACGCCCGCACCCGGTTTACCCAGGATAACTTTATCGAACAGATTGATTTTGATTATCTGGACTTTCAGGTAATCGAGGAGGATTACTGATTCCTATAGGCAGTATGCATAAAAATGAAGGATTCCTCAGGGGAATCCTTCATTTTTATTGCCAAATATTTAAAAAGGCGTTGCCAGAAGGGACATTAGGATATATAATATCGTTAATGCTTTCACATAGTGAGGCGGGCACTGAATAATTACTTCATATTTCGATTGTGACTTCCTCCTGCACAGTAGGTTCCGAAGAGCATCTGCAAGGGGGAGAAAGTTCGCATTTGATAATATAATTATTCAGGAAGAGAGTATTAAAAAGGATTATTAATAAGGAGGATCATAAATCATGGGAAGAGTATATAATTTCTCAGCAGGACCGGCAGTGTTACCGGAGGAAGTGCTGCAGGAAGCAGCAGCGGAGATGATGGATTACAAGGGCAGCGGCATGTCTGTCATGGAAATGAGTCACAGATCCAAGTGGTTCGATGACATCATCAAGGAGGCAGAGCAGGATCTTCGCGACCTGATGAACATTCCGGATAATTATAAGGTGCTCTTTTTACAGGGCGGTGCATCCCAGCAGTTCTCCGCCATCCCCATGAACCTGATGAAGAACGGTGTTGCAGACTTCATCGTAACCGGCCAGTGGGCTAAGAAGGCTTATGAAGAGGCTCAGAAGTACGGCAAGGCTGTTAAGATTGCCTCCTCCGAGGATAAGACATTTTCCTATATACCGGACTGCTCTGATCTGCCCATCGATGAGGATGCAGATTATGTGTACATTTGCGAGAATAATACCATCTACGGAACCAAGTTCAAAACCCTTCCAAACACCAAGGGCAAAACACTGGTAGCTGATGTATCCTCCTGCTTCCTGTCTGAACCACATGATGTGGAGAAGTACGGCATCATCTATGGCGGCGTTCAGAAGAACGTGGGACCGGCAGGCGTTGTGATTTCCATCATCCGTGAAGACCTGATTACAGACGACGTGCTCCCGGGCACCCCAACTATGTTAAAGTTTAAGACCCAGGCCGACAAGGACTCCCTGTATAACACACCTCCCTGCTACGGCATCTACATCTGCGGCAAGGTATTCAAGTGGTTAAAGAAGCAGGGCGGCCTTGCAGCCATGAAGGAGTACAATGAGAAGAAGGCTAAGCTTCTCTATGACTTCCTGGATGAGAGCAAGATGTTCACCGGTACTGTAGCTAAGGAAGACCGTTCTCTCATGAACGTTCCCTTCGTGACAGGTGATAAGGACCTTGATGCTAAGTTTGTCAAAGAAGCCACTGCAGCAGGCTTTGTGAACCTGAAGGGGCACAGAACTGTTGGCGGCATGCGGGCATCCATCTACAATGCCATGCCAATCGAGGGTGTAGAAAAGCTGGTTGAATTCATGCGCAAGTTCGAAGAGGAGAATGCGTAAGGTTGTCCCCCCACAAAGCCATTGAGTCTCACAGGGACAAAACCACTGAGCCACTCAGGCTCATAACAAAATAACAATAATGCAAGAGACCTCACAGGCAATATACACATGCCTGCCGGGGTCTCTTTTCTTTTGTCCTTAAAGTTTGACTTGTGGATTATCCGGCAGACTGACCTTTCATGTCACTGTGGAAATACGGCTTATTTACGCCGTTTGCAGCAATGTGGCATGGTGTATGAAGAGTGGAAAGAGAGCGGAAAGCGGACCTGACTGATTGGGATAATGGTACTGTGGCATGGTGGCATGCTGCGGATTTGAGCAATGTGGAAATGTGGGAAAAAGGCTCAGTGGCATTGTCCCAAAAAAGGATTAAAGTGTTTGTCCTTTGAGCGTAATTGAGGATCAGTGGGTTTGTCCGGTGACATAGTGATTTTTCAATCTAGGGTTTTTCGGAGGAAAATATTCCCATAGGAAGGTGCCGGATATGGCTTATTTACGCCGTTTACGCCGATTCCTTCATGTGTCCATCCCCGAAAAAGGGGACGCAGATTTTGTTTTTCGGGAAAATTCAGACGTTTTTCGGGAAATCCGGCCTGTTTTTCGGAGGAAAAATCTGGTAAACAATATTCACATCATGACCACATGGAAATGGAGGTCAATATTGAGAAAGAAGGTACAAAAATGCCGCCATGTGAAAAGAAGTCTGGCTAAGTGCAAAGGGCTCTGCGTCACCTATGATAAGCTCCAGTATGCTTATGCTGATAAGCTGGAAGAGTCAGATGCGGTTGCGGAGTTCAGGTGTAACGTGGTCTTGGAAGGCTCTGAGGAAACGGAAGAGTACATGTCTGATTTTGTATGTGTCAAGACAGATGGGGAACTCATGGTACGGGAATGTGTTTTCCGAAGCAGACTGGCAAAGCCGATGGCTGCGAAATGGCTGGAGTTATCAAGAAACTACTGGATGAACAGGGGAGTGACTGATTGGGGGATCGTGATCGATGAAGCATAGGTTTTTGAAGAAAGAAGATAAGGTCTACCGTATATTGGAGGAAACGGAAGAGGAGTTATTTATCGTATCCTGTGAGAGACAGGAGATGCCCTGCTGGATAACAAAAGAGGGGATCCCTTTTGAAGATGAAACACTTTATGCTTTTGACGGATCCCTTACAACAGACCAGAAGAAAGTCATGAGACAGAGGTATACCGTGATAGCGGATATCCTTCCCGTGATGACAGATAAGAAGGAACGGTCTGTGAGGATCAGGAGAGCGGAAGAGGAATACGGGATCAGTAAACAGACAATAAGGAGATATCTGTGGAGGTACCTTGTTTATCAGGATATCAGGATCCTTGCTCCTGAACAGTCAGCGAAGAAGGAACTTACCCAGGATCAGAAAAATATACGGTGGGCATTGAACAAATATTATTATAACCGTATGAAGCTATCCCTGATCTCAGCCTATCGTCTTATGCTGAAAGAAAAGTATACAAACGAAGAAGGAAATCTTGTAGAGGGATACCCCTCTTTTGCCCAGTTCCGATACTTCTACCGTAAGACAAGGAAACTGCAGAATCAGTACATATCAAGAAACGGCCTTTCTTATTACCAGAGGAACCAGCGTCCCTGCGTTGGGGATGGAGTACAGGAATTTGCGAATCACACAGGAGTTTTTATGCTTGATTCAACGGTATGCGATATCTATCTGGTAAATGAACAGGGACAGGTGGTGGGAAGACCGACCCTGACAGCTTCTGTTGATGCCTATTCCACCCTTTGTACCGGTTATTCCCTGACTTGGGAAGGAGGGGTTTACAGTCTGAAGAAGTTAATGCTCCATGTGATCAGTGATAAGGTCAGCCATTGCAGAAAACATGGGATCAACATCATAGAAGACCAGTGGCCCGGCAGGGAACTTCCGGGGAAGATCCTAACGGATATGGGTGCGGAGTACGCTTCCGAGACTTTCGCCCAGATCGCGGAACTGGGTATCACGGTCGTAAACCTCCCGCCATTCAGACCTGAATTGAAACCAGAGGTAGAAAAATTCTTTGACGTGATCCAGGGATATTATAAACCCTATCTAAAAGGAAAGGGTGTAGTGGAACCTGATTATCAGGAAAGGGGAGGACATGATTACAGAAAGGATGCCTGCCTGACACTGGAAGAGTTTGAAAGAGTGATCCTGCACTGCATCATTTACTATAATTCCAGAAGGATTCTTGAAAACTTTCCTTACACGGAGCAGATGCTGACAAATAGGTTACCACCCTTTGCCTGCGAGATATGGATGAGTGATGTTGAAGAGGGAAATGCCGATCTGATCGAGGTAGACGAGGAAGAACTGCTCCTTACGCTCCTTCCAAGGGTGAAAGGTACATTTACGGAGGCGGGGTTATGAATACATTGACAGCTCAGTTGAATCAGATGCTGATGGGAGAGGATCTGCAGATAGCGATGAGCAGTTTTCCCTCCTGTGTTACCGATCGTGATCTCAGTGGAATGGCAGAAGGGAGCCCCGCGGAGAGGATCTCCAAAGTATCTTCTCTGGCAGAACTATACCTTCCTTCCCAGATGTCTTATGAGATATACAGCAAGTTATATATGGGGGTGTTCCGGTCTCTGGAAAAGAAGACTACTATAGATGCCATCCGTCAAAAAAACCGGAACTTCCTTTCCATAGATGGAAGGAAAGGAGCGGGAGTCCTTGGGGGTTCGGATTCCTTTACAGTTATCGGTCCATCCGGCATCGGGAAGAGCAGCGCGGTCATCCAGGCGGCCATCAACCATATCGGGTTGCTGGTGATAGATGAGATACAGAATATATGTAATAACAGAAATGGAGTCAATCTGGTCTCCTGTCTGACACAACTCATCAATAATAGTGGGACCAGCTTGTGTATGGTAGGTCTTCCTGAAACGGAAAGCTTTTTCTCAGGGGAAATGCAGCTTGTGAGACGGAGTATAGGGCTGTCCTACAAGCCTCTCCCATATGAAGGATATTTTCAGGAATTCTGCCGGGCTTTGTGGAATTACCAGTTTACATTAAGCCGGACGGTCATGACAGATGGCATTCTCGAGTGGTTGTATGAACACAGCGCCGGGATCATATCCATTGTACTTTCCCTGATCAAAGAAGCACAGGAGATCGCGATATTATCAGGAGGAGAGATATTGAATATCAGAACTCTAGAACAAGCTTATGCTCAGAGGCTGGGGCTCCTGCAGCACTATCTCGCACCCTTCATTAGGAAAAAGGGCAGACCAGTATTATTCCCCGTGATTATAAGGAAGACTTCACGGTTTCAGATCCAGTTAGTAGTACAGCCACGGGAAACCTATTCAAAACTATGCATATAAATCCCGGACATCATCTGAAGGGTGATATATTAATGATTCAGGTGAATCCATGCTCCCGCCTCATTTCCTTGATTGCATCCTTGATGCGCCTTCCTTTACCCGAGGTACGCTGCTGACGTGATACCGCAAGGTCAGAAAGGACTTTTTCTTCAGTAAGGGGGTGAAAGGGATATGCTTCAATCGTACTCATGTGTCCACCTTCATTCTTGATAATATCTTGCATTTACAGGCTAAATCAATTATAGACATAAAAGCTTTGAAAAATCAAGGACCAGATGGATGATATCAGTCTTATCAAGAAATACAGTTACATATATTGCCATAAGATTGCGCATCAGGGGAAGCTTTGTAATAATCTTATATGAGTATACTGAACTCGAGATCCATTCATATAGGCTTAAAGGAGTTACACCATGATCTATACCCCAATGACTGTTAAGGCTATGAAGATCGCATATGATGCACATCACAGACAATTGGATAAGAATGGAGTTCCCTATATCTTCCATCCTATCCACCTGGCAGAACAAATGGATGACGAGATAAGCTGCACAGTTGCCCTCTTACATGATGTTGTGGAGGATACGGATAAGACTCTTGACGAATTAAAGGAAGAATTTCCTAAAGAGGTAACAGATGCAGTTGCCCTGATGACTCACGATGAAAATACCGATTACTTTGATTATGTTCGGGGAATCAAGGGCAACCCATATGCGACTAAGGTGAAGTTAGCAGACCTTGCCCATAATTCTGATCCATCAAGGGCATAGGCGGGTGACGTGATAGATGAAGAAGTCCGCCAGATGCTGCTTAACAGGTGCAAGAAGGCAAAGGAAATCATGATGCAAGATTAGAGGCCTGCTGTTGAAATAAAGCCGTTAGCTTTTGCATATCCCCCCACAAAGCCACTGAGCCTTTTGGGGACAAAGCCACTGAGCCACCTTGGCTCATAATCAAATTACAATAATGCAAGAGACCTCACAGGCAATTTATACACGCCTGCCGGGTCTCTTTTCTTTTGTTCTTAAGGTTTGACTTGTGGCTTATCTGGGAGACTGACCTTTCATGTCACTGTGGAAATATGATTTATTTACGCCGTATAAAGGCAATGTGGCATGCTGCGGATTTGAGCAATGTGGAAATGTAGGAAAAAGGCTCAGTGGCATCCCCACCTATCCTAAATAGGAGAGGATCCAAATACATATTTTAACAGAAGGGCATTGGCAGACATCTGGGCAATCTTAAATAATTATCATGAGGGGCTGGTGCTAAGATCCTTTCACAATAGGGTAGTTGTCTGAAAGAACGTAAAGCTGTAAATTGTGTTCTTCAATCTACAGCATTACGGAACACCGGACTCCAAAGTACTAACCGAGCATCAAGCCCCTGACTGAAAAAACATGTCGACTTTGGCATCTAAGCCGGATAAAACATCCATGTGTTCCTCATTCAGCCAGGGCCAGATAACATTGTGACATTGTTCTTCTTCAGAAATCCACTCTTTGTTGATGTATTTCAGAAATAAGATCTCCTGAATCCTTTTGAGTAAATATATACGTTTTTCAGAGAGTAAGTATTCGGGTATATTGAGGCAGTTGCCGTTTTTGAAATAGATGCGTATTCCCAAAAAGTCAAATGAGGCCTCCGATTTGAGAAGACGGATGCTCTGGATATCTTCCAGTGGAATCTCATATATACCAGGCCTTCGGAAGATATCTTTTTTCTTATTTGTGAGATGACTGTAATACTTCTTATAAATCCGTATGATTTCATCACGATCCAATGTCTTTTCAACAACAGGTGATAACAAATGAATACCTTTCTTTTCGAGTAATTGTACATTTTCATAGGAACTATCACCGATCGGATCCTTTAAGCCGGAAACACGGAAGAGCTCATGGTATCTTTTATAGTCTGTTATTTCATCCAACAGGCATGCTTGATGCAGACCGACAAAGATAGCTGCGCTTCTTGCCTGCGAATTTCGGGAATTCGTTGCCAGATCAGTAAATGCATTATAGTTGCCGTTGATCAGCTCTTTTGTAACGGAATAGTTTTCCTTCTCTAATAAAGCATTCATGTAGATGAAATCATAAAAGAGAGAGATATGAAATTCAGGTGAACCAAACTTCATGTGATCAAACAGGTACACATAAGAATCCAACCCCTTTGAAGCGCTTTTCACAAGCTTTTTAGATGTCTTCCCATCAAGAAACAGGTATTCCGGGAAAGGACCAATATACTCATCTGCCTCAACATCGTAATAAATACGTGAACATTGATATGCACTTTCTACTGTAGTTAATCCCTGCTCTGTCTGCTTTGAGAGATGCATGGCGCTTAACTTCTGACCAAGGGTATTTAATGAAGCACCTGAAATCTCCAAAACCTTATTGGAAGGATATTTCGATAAAAAATTATGGTGAACAGCAAGTTCATTCTTTCTTTTTTGACTCAGTGCAAATCCCTGAAACCAATCAATCTTGACCTGGATCTCTTCAAAATATGGATAAGAATTTTTGCTGATAAAAACACTCTTAACTGCCATAGTAGTTAACCTCCATATGATTGAATAAAAGAATTGTTTTATACCATGTTGTTGTATATGTCGGACTATCATGATTTGCCTGCAGGCATATAATAACTGCTACCGTGGAGTGACCTTATATAGAAACGATGAAAGGATTGGCTGATACTGAGACCATACTGCCTGAACATAGACTAGCGCTCCCAATATGGGATATCGGGGCTAATAATAATTTAATCTTCCCATTAGTTTTCCCATTCCTACTTAACTAATCTGAATCCTTTCTCCTCCCATTCATTTTTCATGTATGTTTTTTTAAATTCACGTCGTTCTTCTTTATTTGCCCAATACTCCATATCAATATAAGCAAGAAGTGCTAAGGCATCTCTAGAAATATTATTTTTATTAAAGATATCCTCTTTATCTATATTTACAGATATATCTTTTTTTGATGCCTCTTCAAAATATTCTAATACCCCCACAGGAATTTTTGCTACCAAAGAACTATCGACATAGTTTAATATTTCTAAAACTTCTGCATATGCTATTTTTGTAACTTCGTTCTTTATATCCTCCAAATCAAATGATAAAACATTTAAATTATTAATGATAACCTCTCGTGGATTTAAATTTCTTCTTTCTAGATATTCTATTACATCTTTCAGCTCTAATAGGCTAACAATATACATATCTGGATACTTAACTATTATTTCTTTTATTTCTTCATCGCTAAAAATACCTTTATATAGTTCATCTAATAGCTCTTTCTTCTTTGTACTAACTGTAAGCATAAATGGATTTTTTCTTATTATATTAATTATCTCCTTTCGGCTTAATCCTTTAGCTTCCAAAAAAGCAATATTATCCGTTATGTTTTTCAAACTGGCAAAGAATAATTTTTCATTTATTGAATTGAAGGCCAACAATTCTTCTGCTAAAAATCCATAGTCGTTTAAAAATTCAAATATTTTTTCATCCATCTTTTCACCATCTTTTGTTAGATTGCCAAAATGCATTCTCTTTTATGATCGTTACAATATTCACTTATTGTATATATAAAAATTCAAACGGATAGTTTGCGAAGCTTAGGCATAGAGTAAAACTAATCATGCGAGTGAATATACCTCGTATTCAGGATTACAGATAATAGAAGCACCAAAATTTTTTAGAATTCCTCCAATAATAGATCGATGGCAAATGCTTTCATCCTCACAGAAACAGGTTAGCATTATATTTTTTTCTTCGCTTTCATTTACCAGATGCTTGAGAAGTTTTATCGCTTCATCATTTCTTTGGATATTCTCCAGAAAAGTTGGTACATAGTATTTCAAAAAAGCCTCCCTATCCCAGCGGTCTAAATGTACCAGAGCCCTGTACCTCTCAAATAATTCTTTGGAAGGCGCAAGCTCAGGTACATGAAACACATTTTTATTATTATCAATCATATCCCGGATTTCTTCGACCGAATGACAAATCACCCAAACTTCATCATATTCACAAGGATTCAAATGCAAAATATTTCCAAGATAAATCATATAAATCCTCCTAATAATGCTAAACAGTGCTGGACATTTCATGCTTGAGATATTTGATTATATCATAGATGTATACTAATCTACAAGTCTGTTCTTTTGGCTCAAAACTAAGAGTGATGTAGAGGTATATAAAAACATTGTGTTTTGCTGCCAAACCATAAGAAGGATGAATGTTTCCTGGATCTTAAACATGTATTATATTAAAATAGCTGTTTAAGAAAAGTAATATTAATAGATATTGATTATTATTATAAAAGCTCTTCGTTTGAAATTAGGAAATAAGAACAATCACCAGTTCTAACAAATATAGAACAGACAATTAATAGTATAATTGTAAATGCATTGTCAAACTTTAGGATTTTGGTAATAAATATAGCTTATATTGACATAAGAGTGTCGTTTTTGTATAATGATTTTATAATAACTAAAAAGATGCCGTTAGATAAGTGTTATGCAATATTCGGAATAAATACTCACATAATGATTTAGAGAAATAATACTTGAAGAAATGTAAAATGGCTACAATAAAATGTTTAATGAGGATCAGGAAATATGACTTATAAAGAAATAATTAAAAGAAGAGTTGCTTTCAAGATATTACCTGGATTCATTTATCAAATTGTCTAAAAGCTTTTGAAAACGGAGAATTACTTTCCGCTTCAATCTGGTCTGCCGTATTTGTAGAGTCGATACTAAAAGATATTTTAGCTGCTCTTATTAATATCAATGTCAGTACAGAGGAGATCAGTTCATTAATTGCACGTTTACGCAATACCTTGAATAATGGATCAGCAATTGTCGATTTAACACCTGATGATTCTATGACAATTGAAGATATCATGTGACGGGCTGATGAAATCCGATTAAAAAGAAACAGGTTAGTTCATGATACAGGTATAGAGAATAATTATCTTGATTCTGATGCAGCCGATATATATAATAACGTCAATCTAATTATTGAACGGTATCTAAAAACTATAATATGCAAATTCTATAAACGAAAAAAGATTGAAACTTTGGATTTAGTTTCATGTAATAAAAATGAACCTGATTTTCCGGTGT
>JAFUDC010000092.1 GCA_017459345.1 Eubacterium sp. | reverse complement strand
TCCAGCTTATCTCTATAGGCTGCCAGGAATGGATCATCCCCATTCAGAAAAACCATGCCATCTGCGGGAAGCCCCTTTACAATATCCATCTTTTCCAGGCAGATATTCTCCTGGGATCCCAGCTGGGCAATATGGCTTACCCCGATCATAGTCACCACGGCGACATCCGGCCGGATCATATTGGTCAGGATCTCAATCTGTCCCCGCTCACTCATGCCAATCTCCAGAACCGCGACCTCATCCTCCCTGCTGATATGGGACAGGGTAAGGGGCACGCCGATCTGACTGTTCTGGTTACCCATGGTCTGAAAGACCTGCCGGTCCGCTGACAGGGCATGGGCAATCATCTCCCGGGTCGTGGTCTTACCCACACTGCCCGTCACCGCCACCACAGGCAGCTCCATCTTATTGCGGTAAAAGGTGCCCACCTGCTGCATGGCTTTCACCGTATCCTCCACCCTGATCCAGGGCTTGCCGGCGAGGCCAAGAAGGGGCTCCTCATGCTCCTGGGTGAAGGTGGCTCCGTTGATGGCAAGAGCCCCGTCAATAAACCGGTGGGCATCCACCCTCTCCCCGATGATGGGGACAAATATGCTATCCTCATTCCCCTGCCGGGAATCAATGGCAAACTCTCTGATTTCTTTATTCTCATCACCGCAGAGCAGAGTGCCCCCCGTGATTGTTACAATATCTTTGATCGTGATTCCTTCCATAATATATCGAAGCTCCTCCTCCAAAACTCAAAAGAAATCCCTCAGGATATATATATCATCCTGGGGGATTCATCACTTTTCCCTAAAAGTCCTGTAAACCTTTAAGAACTATATCATATACACGAAAAAATTGCAAGAATTATGCCTTCTCTTCCAGCAGTTTCTCCACAGCGGCAAGCCTGGCACAGATGGAGAAGAGTTCCATGGCCTGCTCGATCTCTGATACCGGCGGCAGACTTGGGGCGATGCGGATATTGGTATCTTTGGGATCCTTGCCGTATGGATAGGCTGCCCCGGCTCCGGTAAGAACCAGTCCGGCCTCCTTGCATAAGGCAACGGTCCTTTTTGCCGTTCCCTCCATGCCGTCAAAGGATACGAAGTATCCGCCGGTGGGATAATTCCATCTGGCAATATCAAGTCCCCCCAGATCATCTTCCAGGGTCTTTATTACTGCGGCAAACTTGGGACGAAGTATAGCCGCATGCTTCTTCATATGGTCTTTCAGGCCATTGATATCTTTAAAGAAGCGGACATGTCTCAGCTGGTTAACCTTATCATGACCGATGGTCTGCCACTTCAGCTTGGAAAGGACATCGTCAATATTGGCTTTCGATGCGGACATGGCTGCAATGCCTGCTCCGGAAAAGGTAATCTTTGAGGTGGAGGCAAACTGATAAACCATATCTGGATTTCCTGCCTTCTCACACTCCTCAAGAATATTGGGAATTACCGCCTCATTATCATCATAGAGATGATGAACCACGTAGGCATTATCCCAGTAGATTCTGAAGTCGGAAGCCGCCGGCTTCAGGGCCGCAAATCTCTTCACGGTCTCTGCAGAATATACAGTACCGTCGGGGTTGGAATATACCGGAACACACCAGATTCCCTTCACCTCCGGATCATTATTCACATACTCTTCTACCAGATCCATATCCGGACCATCCTTGGTCATGGGAATGGATATCAGTTCAAAGCCGAACTGCTCTGTCACGGAAAAATGTCTGTCATATCCAGGTACCGGGCATAAGAACTTCACATTGTCAAGCTTTGACCATGGTGTCGACCCCATCACGCCGAACAGGACGGACCGGGCCACGGTATCATACATGATATTCAGGCTGGAGTTGCCGAATACGATTACCTGAGAAGGATCTGCTCCCATCAGATCACCCATGAGCTTTCTTGCCTCCGGGATACCTGAAAGCTGCCCGTAATTGCGCACATCCGTACCATCAGCAGCAATCATCTCCGCAGAGCTGTGCATGATATCGAACATGGGCATGGAGAGATCAAGCTGCTCACTGCTGGGCTTTCCTCTGGAGATATCCAGACTAAGACCCCTGGCCTTCTGGTCCTCATAGGCCTTCTGTAATTCCTTCTGTAAAGCAAGTAACTCCTCCCTGGTCAACTGGGCATATGGTTTCATGATGTCTCCTCCTTCATAATAACATACCATGCTATTGTATTCCATTTTTGAATTAATTACAAGCAATTTTTTCATTTTTGTCGATAAAAATCTTTTTCTCATACATTAATGATGAAATGTATGAAGGAGAACTCTTTAAATCCTTCTCCCACTTTTGCATCTTAATTCTGCTGTCACACCTTTTTATGATTAAGCATAGTATAAACTGTAATAAAGATATGGAGGCTAATCAAATGAGTGATTTAGCTGCTACACACCATTGTGACCATGATAACGGAGATAACGGATGCTGCGGCAACAACTTTCTCTGGCTGCTCATCATTCTTACTCTGATCAACAATAACGACAATGGATGCGGATGTGGAAACAGTGCAGATAATCTCCTCTGGCTGATCATCCTCTCCGAGCTGTTCGGAAACGGCAATCGCGGTTTTAACTTCGGCTGCGGATGCTGCGACTGATCAATAAGCATTAATAACAAACCCGGGGCTGCCTGGCGCAAGCCCCGGGTTCTTTTTATCATTTATCAGGAAAATCTGCCTTTCAGGCGTCTGAGCCTTCATTTTCTCTCCTGTACTCTCTTTTTGTTATCAGATCCTGCCTCCTTTTTCTGCCTGCCTCTCCCTCCGGATTTTCTATTCCTTCCTGCTTTTTCGCGGACACAGTCCGGGTCGAGTTCATAAATGGTATTGCCCTCAATGATAATATTGTCATGCATCATTTCCAGCTCCTTACATATCATAATATTGTACATCTTATTCTATGCTTTCCAGCCCAGAAAGTTATGGCAAATCTTTAAACCAGTTATCGAAAGGAACAGAATCATGGCACAGGCAAATCAGCTAACCCCCTCCCCGGCAGAGGACCGCCCTCTGCTGCGATTTCTCGATAATGATCATCTCCGAATCATGGAAAGTCTCATCCCCTACTGCAGCCTGTCTGCAGGAAGGATGCTGGCCCTGCAGATAAAGCTCATGGAAATAAACAAAATCCTGCGGGACTTTGATGAGCCTCAGCTTCAGGCCTGCGGTCTGGAGGAGGACAGGGGGGATATGGAGTCCATGCTGCGGGCTTTGAAGAAGGGAGTCTCCCCTGAGATGGGAGACAGGATTGAATCCATGCTTCAGATGATTCACTTTATGAAAATGTATCAGAGATTCAGCCAGATCAGCAGAGAACATCCGGAACTGATGGGAATGATGACAGGAGATGCCGACACAAAAAATGTTCTCGACCTGGCCAGGAATGGCGGCGAGAACATGGATATGAATCAAATGGTTCATCTGCTGACTTCCCTCATCGGAAGACAGCCAAATTAGCTTTTTCCCGTATGCATTACACTACTTAATAACATCGGGTTTACAATCTGACAGCAGAGATGCGGACCGGAAGAAATGATCAAGAGCCTTATTGCGGGCCCCTTTCTTCATGGCGGAAAATTCCTGTCCGTCAAGGCGGGTAATCTTCAGCACAAACCCATTCTTCCTGGAGCGGAGAAAGCCTCTCCGCTTCTCCTCCTTCAGGGTGGGGTCGGTAAGCAGGGTACCTTCCCCCAGAAGCCGGCACTCCCCATCATAGAGGTAGAGATGACCTCCGGGAGACAGTTCTCCCCTGGCAGCCTCCCCAAAAACAGTCAGCCTGCTCCCATCAGCTGCCTCCAGCTCGCAGTCATCATAATAGAAAAGAAAATGTGATCGCTCATGCAGATCCATCACCTGCTTTTTCCATGGTTCCATCTCTTCCTGATGATCAGCGTTATACTGCTTTATGGTCTTCTCATGAAATCGCCTTAGTTTGTCAAACAGCATATGATGCTCCTCTTAATCAATCAGTTTCTCAATCTTCTCATAGGCCTCGCACCGGTTCTCCGGATTAAAGACAAAATATATCTTTAACCCCTTATCTTTGAGGGCTTCAAGCCTGGCAAGGGCGTATGAAAAGACCTGGTCATTTTTCAGGCGGCCGTCAGTAATCAGATAGAGCCTGTGCTCTGCATCCTGCTGACTGCAGCTTTTTTCAATATATTCGGAGGCGATGATCATGGCCTCCCCCGCAGAATAATCCCGGATCTGCTGTTCAAATGCCATCCTGAATCCCCGGGGATACTCCCTGTAATCCCTGGAATAAACGGAACCATTGCCATAGACAAAGGCCTGGAGACTGCTCATATGGGATAGTCTGGCCTCAAGCTCCAGCTGATCCTGCTGCAGATAAAGCATCCGGCCAATCTTGCCGGAATGTCTGGTTTCTGTCCTGAGCAAGGCAAACATAGAGTATACGCTGCCTGAAGACTGGTGCTCATTGCCTGTTTCCGAATCGATCACTACAGGCTGATGCTCACTGCTTGTATCCGGATCACCCACAGCAGGCT